>JABGQJ010001469.1 GCA_018648945.1 Victivallales bacterium | reverse complement strand
CGTCCGGATCGAGCTCGATGATGGCGGCAGAGGCGCCGGCCGCCCGGTCGTGCGGCATGCGCGCCAGGCTGTTGAGCAGGGCGGTGACGCCGCTTTCGTCCCGACCCTGGTGGGCGGAGAGGGAGTAGGCCAGAGGCTCGCCCGCCCGCCGCCCATCGGGGATGGCGCCAACCGCCCTTCCAAAGGCGATATTGACGTGGAAGGAGAACAGATGGACGTGGTAGCGCCCGCCCAGGGGACTGCGCATCCGGTCCATCAGATCGATAAACTGCTCGTCCACGCGCCGGGCCAGGTCGTCCACCTCGGGGCAGTCGTTGCCGTATTTGGGGGCTTGATGGAGGAGCTGCTGGCGCAGCGGCTCCCAGCCTTCGAAGTCGTCGCGCAGCGCCTGCAGGAGTTGCTCCGGATCGATCTGTTTCTCGTCGAAAAGCAGCTTCTGGAGCGCCATCAGGCCATCCGCTACGTTCGCGGTACCGAGCAGACAGATGGAATGGTAGTCGTAGACGGCGCCGCCGTCGGTGATATCCCGGCCCCGGTCGATGCAGTCGTCGGTCAGGGTGGACCAGCAGGGCAGGGGGCCCCGTTCCCGCTGCGCCAGTTCGCCGCGGTTGCAGTGGTAGACCATGCGCTCGGTGAAGAATTCGACCTGGCGGCAGTACGCCGCGTAGAGATCGTCGAAACTGTCG
>JABGQJ010001468.1 GCA_018648945.1 Victivallales bacterium | reverse complement strand
AAGTTGATGGCATCGACCGACTCCATGAAGCCGGGGAACTTCGACAGGCCGAAGTCTGTCCCCATCACGTTCTCCAACGCATCGATGAACTGCACGGTGTAGCTCGTCCCGTAGGACCAATAGGACGGACCCTCGAAGTAGATCCCATCGGGTGCGTAGGTGTCCATGGTGTGCGGGATGCCCTTCAGCGACCGCTTGATGGTCTGGGCCGCGACCTGCGGCTCATCTTCCCAGATAGCCAGGGCCGCAATGCCCAGCCCACTGTTGCAGACTTGGTTCCAGTTCGACTTCCCGTTCGCCCACCAAGGCCGGCCACCAAAGGAGGTCTCGATGCCCTTGTCCACGATGGCCTTGACAACCGTCTCGCGTTGCGCTGGGGTCAGCTGGTCGTAGAACCAGTCGTATCCCAACCCGGTGGCGAGGCACAGACCGGCGGTATCGAGGTAGTGCGACGGGTTCCAGTGGGGGATCTTCGTTGCCGCCAGCAAGACCGCCACTCCCCCTTCCGCATACTTCTTCTCGCCGGTGAGATGGTAGGCCATACCCAGGTACTTGATTCTGGAGACGGTTTCCCCCGCCGGAGCCAGCATCCGTCTCCCCGTCTTCACGTAGGCAATCGGCTTGGCCTCCAGCAGCGCGTTCGCGTGCTTGATGATGACCTCTGACGCCTTCCGGGCGTTCGGATC
>JABGQJ010001467.1 GCA_018648945.1 Victivallales bacterium | reverse complement strand
GGGCGTGGATTGCTGCATTGGGCTGCAAGTGGGGGGGAAGTGGAGGTGGCGAAGCTCGCGCTTGAGCGTGGGGCAGATGTGGGGGGGCGCTCCAACTACGGCGAAACCCCGCTCATGCATGCGGCCTCCAAGGGACACGCCGAGATGGTGCGGTCCCTGCTCTCGCAGGGGGCAAGAGTGAACGCTACCGACGGGTTCGGGCGCACGGCGCTCTTCCGCGCCGCTGGGTCGGGACACACCGAGGCCGTCAAGGCCCTGCTGGAAGCGGGCGGCGATCCCAACGTCTACAGCGAGTCGTGCTTCTCGGTCATCGGCACGGCGGCAAGCTGTGGCCACGTGGACGTCGTCCGGACACTGCTCGATCGTGGTGTGCCTGCCAACGGGGTCCGTGGGGACGTGCCTCTGGCGCAGGCAGCCGGCGAGGGACATGAGGGCGTGGTGCACTTGCTTCTCGAACGCGGGGCTGACGTGGAGAAACGCAAGGCCAACCGGCACTCGGCCCTTGGGGCGGCAGCGATCATGGGCCATGTGGGCACGGTCAAGCTGCTCCTGGCCGCTGGGGCAGAGGTCGATGGCCCCTCCGGGGTGTGGGGCCGAACACCCTTGATACTGGCGGCTGGCAAGGGACATGTCGATACGGTCAGGCTGCTACTGGATAGCGGTGCCGACCCAGACGCCGTCGGCAA
>JABGQJ010001466.1 GCA_018648945.1 Victivallales bacterium | reverse complement strand
TGCCTTTCAGAATGCCGACGGACAAGAACTCCAGAATGCGCTCTTTGACATCCTCCAGGCCATAGTGATCCTCATTGAGAATCGTCTCAGCCCGGGCGATATCGAGACTGTCCTTCGAGAAGACGCCCCACGGGAGAACCGTCAGCCAGTCCAGGTAGTTCCGGGTCACGTTGAACTCCGGAGACGTCGGCTCAAGCATCTTGAGTTTCTCAAGTTCCTCTTTAATGCAGGTCTCGGCCTCCTCGGAAAGCGTCAAACCCTCAAGGCGTTTCTCGAACCGCTCCACTTCAGTCTCTTTGCCGCCCTTCTCTATGCCCAGCTCCTTCTTGATGGCCTTGAGCTGCTCGCGCAGGAAGAACTCCCGCTGCGTACTCGACATCTTTTGCTCAATGTCGTTGCTGATCTTAACCTGAAGCTCCGAGATCTCAATCTCACGCTTGAGCAGAACCAGGACCTTGCGGAGGCGCTCGCGGATGCGAACCGTCTTGAGTACATCCTGCAGTTCTTCACCGGAGGAGGTCGTCAGTGCCGCGGCAAAATCAGCCAGCCTTCCCGGATCCTGAAGGTTGGAGTGGGACATGAAGATGCTCAGCTCTTCCTTGTAGAGTGGATTCAGCTTCACCAGGGCTTTGATGCTCTTGATGACAGAGACGGAATAGGCCTTGAGCTCCTGATTGTCCGTCATCT
>JABGQJ010001465.1 GCA_018648945.1 Victivallales bacterium | reverse complement strand
TACTCAACTTGACAGTGATCTATTTTGGCTTGCGCCTGTTTACACACCCCATTGATAAACTGTCGAAAAATATGAAATCCTTTGCCAATGGCAATTACCATCTGGACGTTTATGGTATTAATCGCAAAGATGAGATTGGCATTATTGCTGAAGCTCTGGAGGTTTTACGTCTCAACTCTATTGATCGCGAAGAGATCAAACTTCAGCTGGAAACCTCTAACCAACTCCTTGAACACCGTGTCAACCAAAGAACCAAGGCACTGGCTCTTGAGGTTGAAGAACGTAAACAGGCCGAGCATCGTGCACTAGCTGCTGACCATGCAAAAAGTGTATTTTTAGCCAACATGAGCCATGAGATTCGGACCCCGATGAATGCCATTATCGGCCTCAGTTTTTTAGCACTGAAAGATGATCTCCCTTCTCACCAGAAAGATTATCTCTCCAAAATCGAAATCTCAGCACACTCTCTCCTGAAGATTATTAATGAGATTCTCGACTTCTCAAAAATTGAGGCCCACCAACTCAAGATAGAGAAGGTCTCATTCAGCCTGAATCAGGTTCTGGATCAACTCATCAACATCACTGCACTCAAGGCAACAGAAAAAGGGCTGGAGTTTCTGATTGAAATCGATCCAACACTCCCTGATTCACTTCACGGTGACCCGACACGGCTTCAACAGGTACTCA
>JABGQJ010001464.1 GCA_018648945.1 Victivallales bacterium | reverse complement strand
AAGCTGGGCCTCGGGCAGGGGGTAGGTGCCTTCGAGTTCGATAGGGTTTTGCGTCGCGAACACGCAGAATGGTTCGGGCAGGGGGTGAGACGTATTGGCGATGGAGACCGTGCGCTCGGACATGGCTTCGAGGATGGCCGACTGGGTTTTGGGCGTGGCGCGATTGATTTCGTCCGCCAGCACGAGATGGGAAAACAGCGGGCCTTGTTGGAAGCGGAATGCGCCGGAGTTGGCGTCGTAGAGATTCGTCCCCGTGATGTCGGCGGGCATCAGGTCGGGGGTGAACTGGATGCGTTTGGAATCCAGGCCGCCCGCCGTCGCCAGCGTGCGCACCAGAAGCGTTTTGCCGAGGCCCGGGTTGCCCTCGATCAGCGCGTGTGAGCCCGTCAGCAGGCAGGACAGGATGTCGTCGATCACGGAATCGAGACCGACGAGGACCGTTGCGAGTTCATCGCCGAGGCGTTTGCGGTCGGCAGCGAAGGCGTCGAGTTGGGCTTGGGCATCGCTCACTTGGATGGGGTTCTTTCGGTAGTGACGAGGTCGGTTATGGTTTGGATTCGGGGTCGAGTTGGAGCTGCATCGATTCGGGGATCGGTGCAAGCGCGCCCGCAGAATCGATGCACGCGAGGGTGGTCTTGGCGGTTGCGATCGTTACGCCCGTTTCTTTGTGGCGCAGATGATAGTCGTA
>JABGQJ010001463.1 GCA_018648945.1 Victivallales bacterium | reverse complement strand
AAGGTGTCCCGCCCCCAGTCGAGGAACCAGGGATAGCCGGCAATGATCGTCCGGGAATCGTCCCGCCGGACGACGAAGCTAGCCAACGAGCGACGCAATACCGCCGCCAGCGTCGCTGGCTCCGCAGGGGGGGCAGCCCCTTCCTCCGGCGGTGCCGGAGCCCTCTTGCCTACCCGGAAGGCGATCGCTGCTTCCTCCCCCTCCGCCAAGGCGAAGGCAAGATAGCCGGGGCTGAACAGGTCAGTCGCCGCCTCCATGCCACGCTCCGCATCCACCGGCAACGGCACCCCGTATGTCCACTCCGGCTCGCGAAGGAACTCCCCGCGAGAGGCCCGCAGATGCAGGCCCACTGGGGATTCTGGAACGAAATCGAAGCCGTCGGGGTGCGCCGTCACCGCTGCAGGGAACGCGTGTTCAGGCCCCAGATACGCTTTGCTGACCTGGTGGTTCGAGCGCCACTCCAGATCCGGTCGGAGGATGATCCTCACCTCCCGGTCTGCCGCGAGGGCATCGGGCACGCCGCCCAGACGGCTGACCCGCAGGCAACCCTCGTTGGCAGCGTCGGCAAGCGAGAGCAGGAGCCGCAGACGCACCTGGGCACCCATGCCCACTGGCACGTCGAAATCCCACATGGCCCGCCCCGCGCCATCCACCTCGAAGCCAACCTGACAGACCGGGCCGAGATCGCT
>JABGQJ010001462.1 GCA_018648945.1 Victivallales bacterium | reverse complement strand
ACGTTTGTTCAGTTGTCAAATAGATCTCATGATCCCTTCCCTTGCTCTATATGAACGGCGAGTGGAACCTGCTGGTCGGCTACGCGGAGGATGGCACGGCGTTCATCTTAGCCGCTGCCGATCGTTACGGAGCGATTGCCCAGCGCCTGGATGCCGGCAAAAACTGCGTGATCTGGCCGTGGGAGGAGACCTGGACGCCCGAAAATCGGGCAATGGGAGTGGGATTGATGCGCCAGAATCTGGCTGACGGACGGATGGCTATTGCTCAATTGGAAGCGGCGCTGCGCGCAAAGCCATGATCCGAAAGGGATAACCTGGCTCGAGCAGAGCGAGGAACCCGTCGGTATGCCTGGACTATTTTTTTATGACGAGATCGAGGGGAAAGAATACAACCGGCGCAAGACTGACGGAAAGGTCCTGCTGGACGTCAAGCCAGAAAAGCAGCGGGCCTTCTTCGACAAACTCAGCAGCGGGTATTTCGGCCAGTTTCTGGATCTGGTTCCAAAGAGCAAGGCCTGCGAACCACATACAACTTGGGCTACGGCGCTGCTGGTAAAGAACAGGCTGTCTTCACCGAGTTCCAACTGCACGACAGTCATCCAGAGCGCTCTGACGCGACATCCCGACTACCACGGCACCAAGCTCGAGCACCTCGCCGCTTTTGAGATGAGCGGGATGCAGAATCCCAAC
>JABGQJ010001461.1 GCA_018648945.1 Victivallales bacterium | reverse complement strand
GAACGCCGCTTCTGCCTTGAAAAAGGTCAAGGGCGGCAATGACGACCAGCAGGTCGGCGTGGAAATCGTGAGCCGTTCGCTGCAGGCGCCCTTGCGGCAGATTGTCGAGAACGCGGGCGTCGATGGCGCCGTGGTCGCCGGCAAGCTGACCGAAGGCGGCAATGCCAACCAAGGCTTTGATGCGCAGAACGACAAATATGTCGATATGTTCAAGGCTGGTATCATCGACCCGACCAAGGTCGAGCGCGCAGCTCTGCAGAACGCGGCTTCCGTGGCTGGTCTGCTGGTGACAACAGAGTGTCTGATCACCGAGATCCCTGAGAAAGAGCCCCCGATGCCTGCCGGACCTCCGGGTGGCGGCGGCATGGGCGGCATGGGCGGCATGGGCGGCATGGGCGGCATGATGTAAGTTGCCCCCGGGCGCTTGGCGACCCGGCCGCGTGATCGGGCCGCCCTGTCCCATCGGGCAGCGGAAATAGCGCTGCCCATTGCATATTGAGGCGCTCTCGCTTTACGGCGGGAGCGCCTCTTTTTCTTGGGGTGCCGCTCCAGGGGGACCCGTTCTTGTGGAGGGCGGGGCGTCCCTTCTATTCAGCAGACCAAGCCCCGGCCGGACAGGGGAGGACCGCTCCTGTTGGTCACGGCTCTGACGGACAGGGGAAGCTGAGCGGGGACGCTCAGTCTGCTTCGTC
>JABGQJ010001460.1 GCA_018648945.1 Victivallales bacterium | reverse complement strand
CTCGTCAATCCTGTTAAGAAACTCGGGTCTGAAAGTAGCCTTCAGCAGCTGATCGACCGCCTCCCGGATTGAGTCAAGATCCTCTGCCTCAAGGATCAGGTTGCTGCCAAGATTGCTCGTCATGATAACCAGAGCATTCCTGAAGTCTACCTGTCGACCCTGCCCGTCGGTGAGGCGGCCGTCATCGAGAAGCTGGAGCAGAACGGTGAACACATCGGGAGGGGCTTTCTCGATCTCGTCAAAGAGGATGACAGAGTACGGCCGCCTTCGCACCGCCTCCGTGAGCTGACCTCCCTGATCGTAACCGACGTAGCCCGGAGGCGCTCCGATCAGCCGCGATACCGCGTGCTTCTCCATGTATTCGCTCATGTCAATTCGAGTCAGGGAGCGCTCGTCGCTGAACAGATACTCAGCCAAGGTCTTTGCGAGTTCGGTCTTGCCCACACCTGTCGGGCCGATAAAGATAAACGTCCCGAGAGGCTTCTCGGTATCCGAGAGCCCGGTCTTGTTTCTCCTGATAGCGTCGGATATCGCGGTGATTGCCTCCTCCTGACCCACCACGCGCTGGGAAAGGGTATCCTCGAGTTTGAGCATCTTGGCCATTTCCGAAGACATCATTTTGGAGACCGGAATGCCGGTCCATGTCGACACAACGCCGGCAATATCTTCCTCGGTGACCTCCTCTCGGAGCAG
>JABGQJ010000146.1 GCA_018648945.1 Victivallales bacterium | reverse complement strand
CGGCCTGCGCCTCGCGTTCATGACGCCACTGCCAAACCGGCCAGGCCCGGATTTGGTCGTCTTCGAATTGCAGACAGACGCCGGCAACAGCCCGTTGGGTGGCGACCCCTTCCGCCTCGCGGCGGTCTCGGCGGAGGGCAAGGTGTGGTCCACCGAGGTGGGACGCTTCGATGTGGGC
This sequence comes from Victivallales bacterium, assembly GCA_018648945.1. The sequence goes on along the minus strand of JABGQJ010000146.1, from coordinate 13,297 downwards.
TTCTCCCATCCCGCAGCCCAGCGAGTTCTGACCCCGCAGTTTCTACACTTGGCAAGCAAGCCCGAGAAGGGCGCAGACGTGCTGGACGCCGCCTGGCAGACCACGGGTGCCCCGGGCGGAATGGTCTTCAAGGTCCTGGGAACTGCCGTTGACCTCTCGGACCTGGGCGTGCCCGAGGGGACGGAAGTGGCGAGACTGGTGATCCAACCGGGGATCGGCAGCAAAGGCTGCATCGATCCCGTCTGCGTGGCAGGCCTGCCCACCCCGACCAAGGCCAACCTGCTGACCCGGGCACCCCCGAACCGGAAGGCCCCGCCCAAGCCGGTCCTCGCCCCCATGCTCGACGGTCCCTTGCGCGACGTGCGGGAGGTCGTCTTCGCCGTGCGCGTGCCCGGCACCGACCACTGGTACGCCAACTTCGGCTTCTACTCCGAGCCCGGCCGCGAGTACCCGCCGCAACGTGCACCCGGCGGCAAGGTGGTGCCGCGCCGGATCTACAAGGATGGCGGGCAACTGGTCAAGGCCGATCTGCGTACCCGGAAGGCCACCGTCTTGCTCGACGACCCCGCAGGGGCAGTGCGCGATCCGGTCGTGGACCTTGATGGCACCACCATCTTCTTCAGCTACCGACGAGGCGGCAGCCCATTCTACCACCTCCACCAGATCCAGGCGGACGGCACCGGCCTCCGCCAGATCACCGACGGTCCCTTCAACGACATCGAGCCCGCCTGCCTGCCGGACGGCGGTCTGGTCTTTTGCAGCGACCGCAGCAACCGGTTCGTCAATTGCTGGATCACCCCGGTGGCCACGCTCTACCGTTGCGAGCGCGACGGCGGCGACCTGCGCATGCTCTCCAGCAATGTCGAGCACGACAACACGCCCTGGCCTCTCCCCGACGGGCGCTTCCTCTACATGCGCTGGGAATACGTGGACCGCAACCAGGGCGTCTTCCACCATCTCTGGACCGCGAACCCCGATGGTACCGGGCAGATGGTCTACTACGGCAACATGCACCCCGGAACGGCCATGCTGGATGCCAAGCCTGTGCCGGGCACACGCCAAGTCGTCGCCTCCTTCTCCCCCGGGCATGGCCGGGTGGAACACCAGGGGTACGTGACCTTGGTCGACCCCCGCCTCGGTCCAGATCACCGCGCCTCCGCGCGGCGGATCAGCCGGGGCGGCCCGGAGTACCGCGACCCCTACCCGGTCAGCCCGAACTGCTTCCTGGTGGCGGCGGACAACCGCCTGCTGGCGATGAACGGCAAGGGCCAGACCGAAGTCATCTACACGTTGCCCAAGTCACCCAGGAAGGTCTGGCTGCACGAGCCCCGGCCACTGGTGGCACGACCGCGCGGGCGGGTGGTGCCGGATCGCACCCAGCCCAACGATCCCATGGGCACCCTCTTCCTGGGTGATGTCCATGTGGGGCGTCAGATGGCGGACGTCCCCAGGGGAGAGGTGAAGGAACTGCTGGTCCTGGAGCAACTGCCCAAACCGGTCAACTTCTCCGGGGGCATGTGGCCCACCAGCGCGGGCGGCACCTTCACCCTGTCCCGAATCCTGGGAACCGTCCCGGTCCGCCCGGACGGCTCGGCCCACTTCCGCGCCCCCGCCTTGCGCTCGCTCGTCTTCGTGGCCCTGGACAAGAATCGGCTCGCCGTGAAGCGCATGCATAGCTTCACCACCCTCCAGCCCGGCGAGAGCATGGGCTGCGTGGGCTGCCACGAGAGTCGATTGACCACCCCGCTCGCCCACAATCCCCGACCGGCCGCCATGGGTCGTGAGCCAGACCACATCACCCCCATCGCCGGTATCCCCGCCGTGCCCGACTTCCCCCGCGATGTGCAGCCGGTATTGGACCGTCACTGCGTCAAATGCCACAACCCGGACACCTACCGCGCCCGCCTCGATCTCTCGGGCGACCGCACGCCGCTGTTCTCCCGCGCCTACTGGTCGTTGACCCACAGGGGACTCTACGCCGATGGCCGCAATGCCATGCGTGCCAACTACGCCCCGCGCCAGGTCGGCAGCAGCGCCAGCCGGGTTCTTGCTCACATCGACGGCTCGCACCACGGTGCCAAGCCGAGTATCGAGGAACGGGCCACCATCTGGGCCTGGATCGAGGCGGGTGCGCCCTACGCCGGGACCTACGCAGCACTCGGCAGCGGCATGGTCCCGGTCGTGTTTCCGGAGCAGGTGATCGGGACCCGTTGCGCGAAATGCCATGGCAAGCCGGCCAAACGCCCCATCGGCGGACGCAAGACCTTCTACCAGTTCGGTGGCAAGGGGCCCGCTCTCCCCTTGGTCAGCAGCTTCGGCAACCTGCGCGACATCCGCGCCCAAGTCGGCTACTACAAGTTCGGGCAGACCCCCACCCCGCAGTCCCTGTGCAACCTGGACCGCCCGGAGAAATCCCCCCTCCTCCTCGCTCACTTGGCAAAGGCGGCAGGCGGTCGGGAACTCGGCGCCAACACAGTGTTCGCTACTACCTCCGATGCTGACTACCAGACTCTCCTTGCCGCCATCCAGAAGGCTGGGGAAAAGCTCCGCGAGGTCAAGCGGTTCGACATGCCCGGCTTCCGCCCCAACGACTACTACCTGCACCAGATGCGCCGCTACGGCATCCTGCGGGCAGGCGATGCCGAGAACGGCTATGCGCTCGACCAGGCCTACTGGAGATCCTTCCACTACCGGCCGTAGGTCTTTCTGGCGTCTGGCGCTTGGCCGTCTACATTGCCTGCCATGTCCGAGAAGAAACCCTACTCCCCGCCGATCCTGCGTTTGCTACAGACTCTCGCCCGGTCCGTCGACCACCAGGACAGTGACAGCGCCAGCCCCTTGCAGCGCTTCGTCCACTTCTGCCAGGTCCTGCTCTGGATCGCGAGTGGCGGCTACGCCCTCGGCCTCGGGGCCTGGCTCCTTTGGCTGGAGCACGCGGGGGACATGTGGTGGTGCACATGGTTCTTCGTCTATCTCCCCCCTGCCATGTTCCTCTTCCCCTTGGGCCTGCTCGTTCCCCTCGCGCTCCTGCTCGACTGGCGACAGCTGATCGTGCACGGACTGTGCGTACTCGCGGTGTTCCTGCTCTACGAAGATCTCGAATGGCACATGTCGCGCTCCCCGCGCGAAGAGCGCACCGTCCTCCGCGTCCTCAGCAACAACATCGGCCAGCACGGCAAGCACGCGCTCACGCCATTCGTGGAGAAGCAGGATCCGGACCTCATCCTCCTCCAGGCGGCCTTCAGCAGAGGCCCCAGGTATGTCAAGCAATACGGCGAACGTGGCCTGCATACGGTGTACGAAGGCGAGTACGTCTGCGCCAGCAAGCACCCCGTCGTCAGTTCGGAACTGCTTGCCGAGATCACCTGCGACAAGCGCCCCGCCGCCGCCCGTTTCGTGCTGAATGTGCAGGGCCAGAGACTCGTGGTCTACAATGTCCATATCGCGTCGCCACGGGACCTTCTCGGCAAGCTGCGCGGGCGGGGATTCATCGCCCAGCTCCTGCATGGATTCGGGATCTCGGCCGGGCGTGACTATGGTGCCTCCGAACAGGTCGCCGAGCGGCTCCGCACTGCCGAGGAGCTGGTCGAGCGCATCGCCCAGGAGACCGATCCGGTGATTGTCGCCGGCGACTTCAACATCCCGGCCCGCGGGCGGGCCTACCACCTGTTCGCCGGAGAGCTGACCGACACGTTCGAGGTCCGGGGACGGGGATACGGATTCACCTTCCCCGGCAAGACGAGGAACCCCTTCAGCCTGTTTGGCCCCTGGCTGCGGCTGGATCTTGTCTTTGCCAGCAAGGAGTGGCGCGTGCTCGATTGCATCGTGGAGCCAGACCGGCCGTCCCAACACCGCGCGGTCGTCGCCACCATCGAACTGAAGGAGCCGTAGCATGCAGCTGATCGGCCACACCATGGCAACCCCGGGGCGCACGGCAAAGGAGTCGGTCTTCCTTTTCGCCGAACTCGGCTTTGCCGGCACCGAACTCGTCTGTCGCGAAGGCATGGCCCTGCCGCCCGACACGCCCCTCGCCGAAGCCCGCGACATCGCGGACTTCGCGCGTGCCTGCCACTGCCCAATCCTGACCATCACTCCCTACGCCTGGGAGATCAACAGCGCCGACCCCGAGGTAGCCGAAACCCACGCGCAGCTCCTCCGACGGGCCTGTGATCTGGCCGCCACCATGGGCGCACGCTTCGTCCGTGCCTACGGCGGCAAGGAAGCCCCGGTCAGCGACGAAGCCGACGCCTGGACCCGGACCGTCGCCGCCCTCCGCGCCGTCGCCCCCTACGCCGCAAAGCGGGATCTCACCATTCTAGTCGAGAACCACCCCGGCACCATGACCCGCAGCGGCGCCGCCACCCGCCGGCTGCTCGACGAGGTCGCCCAGCCAAGCGTCCGCGGTCTCTACGACCCCGCCAACGTGCTGGACGACACCGACGAGCCATGGGAAACCACCTTTGCCGCCCAAGAGGGGGCAATCGCCTACGTACACGTGAAAGACTTCGCCATCACAGACGGCGAACGCCGGGCCTGCTGCGTCGGCGACGGGATCGTGCCCTGGGCTCAGATCCTGCCACGCCTGCGCGACACCGGATTCACAGGCTGCCTCTCCTTCGAATACGAGAAGATGTGGCACCCCACCCAACTCCCCGAACCCGAAGTCGGCCTGCGCCGCTCCGCCGACTTCGTCCGCCGCGTGCTCGGATCCGCCACGGACGACCGGCCCAGCTGAGCGTTGCCCCCTCTGGGATCGCCGAGTTGCACTCGGCAGACCCACGACCTGAGGAGGAGCCGCCCATGCGCAGGCGAGGAAGTGCAAGGCGAGAGAAGGTAGGGGATGCATGGGCGGCTCCGAAGCTCTGTCACTAGGCTACTGTGATCGGTGCGGGAATGGCTTCAGGACCTCTTCGATGGCCTTGGTCAAACGCACATGTCGTTCGGAGAGTGGGGCCGACAGGCTCAACTTGCTCCTGGCCGTGCCGCGCCAACACAGTTGCCGGCCTGCGCCAGCGGCACAATCCAGCGTGAGGGTGCCCTCGTCCCACTGGACGGGGCGCTCCTCTGGGTCGTAGGTGCTGCCTGCGTAGCGCGCGGCGCTCTCGATCCCCCCGCCGAGTCCGGTCGCAGGAGCGGTCCTCGTCTCGACCCGGGCGGCAAAGCCCACCCAGAAGCCTGGAGTGCCTCCGGCCTGTCTCTTGTAGCCCTTGTCCGCGAGCACGCGATCCACCTCCCGGTGGACCACTGTGCCCAGTTCGGGATCGCCAGTCACGCTCCCGGGCTGCGGGGACTCGCTACCGACCGGGAGCCATGCGTAGGAGCCCGATGCCGGAAGATGCCCAGTTCGCTCGTAGCTGACCTTTGTCCCGTACGTGGCACACCCCGCTAGGAGCAGAACGAGTACGGTGGCACTGGCGGATCTCAGGAGTGACTTGCAGTTCATGGCGTGTTCCTCTTTTGCTTTAGTTCACTCACGGTTGGGTTCCGGGAGGGATCGGTCTGCCTGCCGTTCCCTCCCCTGGTCTGGCCTGGTCTCGAATGGGGCGCCCTGCTTCCTCTCCGCCGTCGGGACTCGCCGCGACCAACGACAACCGTTCCGACGACTCGGAGGAGGCGAGAATCGCGGCTTCCCAACCGCCGCCGAGGGCCTTGTACAGGCGGATTAGGTTGATGAAGATCAGTCCCTCGCTCACAACCAGTTGCTCCTCCAGTTGCAGACGCGCTCGCTGCGCATCCAGGACGTTGCTGAAATCCACCAGTCCGTTGGCGTATCGGTCCCGGGATATCTCGTCCGCTGCGGAGGCAGCGCGACACGCCTTCGCCAAGGCGGCTTGGGCATGTTGCTCTTCCGCGAAGCTCTTCAGGGCATCGCGGACCTCACCGACGGCACGGAGCACTGTCTTCTCGTAGCGCGCCAGCATCTCCTCCTGGCGCGCCGTCTGGACGCGGATGTTGCTGCGAATTGCGCCAGCATGGAAGATGGGCCACGAAACAGACGGACCGATTCCCGAGACGCGGCTCTGGGGAGCTGAGAGGTCGGACGCGTGCAGGGCTTCATAGCCAATGGAGCCGACCAAGGCAAACTTGGGGTAGAGCTCCGCAGTCGCCTGGCCGATCCGGGCAGTCTGCGCAGCGACGGCATACTCTGCCTGACGCACATCGGGGCGCCGCCGCAGTCTATCGGCCGGAATCCGGGTGAGCGAGCCAAAAGGCACTGCGGGAAGCGGAGTCGCCTCGTGCAAGCCCTTGTGCAGCGTACCAGGCAGTTGACCGGCGAGAACCGCCAAGCCGTTCATCGCTGCCTCGATCCTGCTGCGGAGGCCCGGGATCGAGGCACGTGTCCGCTCCAGATTGTACCGCGCCTGCTCCACAGCCAGTTCGTCCACCAAACCCGTTCGGTGGCGCGATCTGAGCAGGTCGAACGTCTGCGCTTGGGCATGCAGGTTGCTCTCGGTCACCGCCAATCTCCGCTGGTATACGCGAAGCTCGACGTAGGTGCTGGCCACCGCTCCCGCCAGCGACACCCATACCGCCTGCGAAAGCGCTTCCTGCATCCGCACATCGTTGGTGGCCGCCTCGACGGCGCGGCGGGTGCCCCCGAACACGTCGAGTTCCCAGAATGCGTCGAAACCAACATGGAAGAAATCACTCTCTTGGGTCGATATCCCCAGAGCACTCTCGGAGTTCGCCACGCCATAGCTGTGGCGCACGCCGCTGTCCGCCCATGGCAGGAGACGGGCGCGACTGCCCCCCAGCCGCGCCTGCGCGGCCCTGACTCTGGCCCTGGCCTCCTTTAGGTCCGGCGAGTTCGCCAACGCCGCGCCAACGAGTCGGGTGAGAGTGGGGTCTTGGAAGCTCTCCCACCAGTTGGCCAGCAACTCGGCCGTGACCACGCTCGGCTGTCCTGATCGCCCGAGCAGGTCGGTATAGTCCGGCTCGGGCAGAGCGAGCGACTGGTGGTCGGGGCCGACTGACAGACAGCCTGTCATGACTGCCGCCAGCACGACAAGGAGGAGGGGCGTCGCCATCCTGGTGGCTGGGATGCCCCCGAACCCGGTCCTGGCCTTGATCCCCTCGCGAAGCTGCTGGAACAGCACGTACAACGCCGGGATGAGAACGATCCCGAACATGGTCGCCGCGAGCATGCCCGAGAACACGGTGGTGCCGATGGCACGCCGGCTATTGGCACCCGCGCCAGTGGCAAACACCATGGGCAGAGTGCCGAGGATGAAAGTGAACGCGGTCATCAGCACGGCCCGGAAGCGCTCGCTTGCTCCGGTCGAGGCCGAAGCGATGATCCCGCAGCCTGCCTCGCGCTGTTGCTTGGCAAACTCGATGATGAGGATCGCGTTCTTGCTGGCGATGCCCACCAGCATGATCGCCCCCAACTGCGCGTAGGTGCCCAGCGGCAGGCCGCAGACCGACAGGCCCAGCAACGCCCCCAGGATCGCCACGCTCAGGGACAGGACCACGGGGATCGGGATGGTCCAGCTCTCGTACTGGGCCACCAGGAACAGGTACCCGAAGACCAGGGCCATCAGAATCAGACCAGTGGTCTGGTTGCTGGTCCTCTTCTCCTGGTAGCTCATCCCTGCCCAGTCGAACCCGTAGCCCTTGGGAAGCACCTCCTTCGCCACCCGTTCCATGGCGGCCACGGCCTGGCCGGAACTGACCATGGGGGCGTTGAGAGCCGTGATCTGGGCGCTGGGGAACAAGTTGTGCCGGTCCAGCGTGCGCGGTGCAAGGGCGGTGCGGATGGTAACCAGGGCGGCCAGGGGGACCATGGCCCCCGTCATGCTTTTCACGTAGAGGCGCTTCACATCCTCGATGTCCCCGCGGTATTTGGCATCGGCTCGGATGAGCACCTGCTTGACTTGGCTGCCGATGCTGATGTCATTCACATATCGCTTGCCCAGGTACGTCTGGAGCGTGCCAAAGATGTTGGCGACCGGGACGTGGAGAGCCTGCGCCTTCTCGCGGTCGATATCCAGGTGCAGCCGGGGCGTCCGGGCCGTGTAGGTGCTGAAGGCGAACATCAGCTCCGGGGTCTGGTTGAGTCGGGCCAGCAGCTTGCCCGTGGCGGCCTCCAACTTCAGGGGATCCGCGTTGGCAAACGCCTGCACCCGCATGTCTTGTCCCCCATTGGCCCCCATTCCCATGATGGCCGGCGGCACGAACAGGTTGATGTCCGCCTCCGGCACCGTGGCCAATCGGGCACGCAAGGCCACCATGATGGCGGCAGTGCTCTGGTCGCGGCTGGGACGTTTGTCCCAGTGCTTGAGATCGATGATCATGAGTGCGGAGTTCTCGCCGCGGCCACCGATCAGGCTGAACCCGGCCACGTTCATCACTGCCTTCACCCCGGGGGTCTCCCGCACCCAGGGGCTGACGCGCTCCAGCAACGTGCGAGTGCGTTCCAGGGCGGCACCCTCGGGCAACTGGATATTCGCGAAGATCACTCCCTGGTCCTCATCCGGGATGAACGCGGTCGGCGTAGCCGAGAACAGCAACCAGACCATGCCTCCCACCAGGAGCACACAGACCACAGTGACGGCCGTTCTCCTGGCAACCCACACCGAGACTGCGACGTAGCTGCGACGCGTCCGAGCCAGGATCTTGTTGAACCAGGCGAGCGGTCCCCGCTTGACCGGCCTCGGGACCCGGAGCAACGTCGCGCACAGAGCCGGACTGAGGGTCAGAGCAACCAACAGCGAGAAGATCACTGCCGCCGAGCAGGAGACGGCGAACTGGCGGTAGATTCGGCCGCTCATCCCGCCCACGAACGCGATCGGCACGAAGATCGCGAGAAGAACCAGGGTGGAGGCAACCATCGCCCCGCTGATGTCGCCCATGGCCTTGGCGGCGGCGGCCCTGTGGTCCAACCCCTCGGATTCCATGATGTGGATCACCCGTTCGACCACCATGATCGCGTTGTCCACCACGGTCCCGATCACCAGAACCAAGGCAAAGAGCGTCAGCAGGTTGATGCTGTAGCCAAAGGCGGCCAGCACGATGAAGGTCGCCAGCAGCGAAACCGGGATCGCGGCGGCAGGGATGAGGGTTGCCCGCCAGTCCTGCAGGAACACATAACAGACCAGCACCACCAGAAGGAACGTCAGAAACAGGGTCGTGGCCACCTCCTTGACGCTGACGCGGACGAACGTGGTGACGTCCCAGCTCACAAACCCCTCGAAGTCGTCGGGATAGGCTTCGCTCAGGCGCGCCAGCTCGGCGCTGACGGCCTCCATGGCATTGATGGCATTGGTCCTCGGGGTCTGGTTCAGCTGGATGCAGACCGCCGGAACCCCGTTGTAGGTGCTCTCGATGCTGTAGAGGTCGCCACCCATCACTACCCGGGCGATGTCCTTGAGGTGGACCAACCCTCCCTCCTGGGCGCTGCGCACGACCAGGTCTTTGAAGGCGTCGGGGTCGTTGAGGCGTCCCTGGGCCTGGAGCGGGAAGGTCATCATCCTCCCTTCACCGCCATCGGGGGCGCCGCCGACGGTGCCGAGGGACGCCTCCAGGTTCTGGCTCTGGATGGCGTTGGCCACGTCGTTCGGCGTCAGCCCCACCGCGTTCATGCGGTCGGAGTCCAGCCAGACCCGCATGCTGAACTCGGGGCCAAGCACGGTTGCGGCACCGATGCCGGGGATGCGCTTCAGGGCATTCTTGACGTGAGTGTGCAGGTAGTTGGCAATGAAGACGCGGTCGTGGCTGCCCTCCGGCGAAAGGAAGGCCAACGCCCCCAGCATGGAGGCGGATTCCGAGGTGACCGAGATCCCTTCGCGGATCACTTCGGCCGGCAGTCGGGCCCGGGCCTGCTGGATGCGGTTCTGTACGTTGACTTGGGCAATGTCACGATCCGTACCCACCTCGAAGGTGATGGTCAGCTCGTAGTTCCCGGTGTCGTCGCTCTTCGAGGACATGTAGAGCATGCCGTCCACCCCATTGATCTCCTCCTCGAGCGGGGCCGCCACGGTGTTCGCCAGCACGCTGCTGCTGGCCCCCGGGTACAGCGTGGAGACCTTCACCTGGGGTGGAGTCACCTCCGGATACTGGGCGACGGGCAGTGCCATCATGGCCCATACACCGGCCAGGGACAGCACGATGGAGATCACGACCGCGAACCGAGGACGTTTGATGAAGAAGCGTGCGAGCATCGCCTATGCCCCTCCGTCGTAGCTGGACTCGGAGACCAGGACCTTCTGCCCCGGACTCACGTTCTGGAGCCCGCCGACAACCACGCGCTCGCCGACCACTACGCCGCTGCGAATGCACTGCTGGTTCCTGAGCACATCCCCGAGTACCACGCGCCGCTGTTCCACAGTATCGGACGCGTCCACGACGAACACGCAGTGCCCAGACTCATCGGCCACGACCGCTTCCACTGGAACCTGCGGGGCGCGCGGGGAATCTCGATTCCGCAGCAGGACAGTCACGTAGCTGTGTGGAATAAGGAGCCCGTCGGGGTTGCCGAAGCACAGACGGATGGCCAGGTTTGCCGTCTGCGGGTCCATCTCGTTGTTTGCGTGGTCCCACACGCCTGGCTCTGAATAGAGCGTGCCGCTGGGGAGGCGCAGGCAGATCTCCAGGTGCTGTTCGGCCCCCGGAATCTGGAGCATGTCCAGATATGCCCTGTCGGTCATGGCAAAGGTGACGCGCACCGGATCGGTCTGCACGATCTGGGCAAGCGGGCCCGTGCTTGGCCCCACCAGGTTGCCCTTCGTGACCAGCGCCTTGCCGACGCGGCCGGCAATGGGAGAGCGGATTTCCGTGTATCCCAGATCAATCCGGGCCAGACGCAGGGTTGCGGTTGCCTGCTCGATGGCGGCCTGGGCCTGGTCGATTCCCGTCTCTGCGTGAACCAGACGGGCGCGAGACTGGGCCAGCCGTCCTTCGACTTGCCGGATGCCAGCCTGGGCCTGGATCGTCCCGGACGCGGCCTGCGCCACCTGGGCCTTGCTGCGAGCAACGCCAGCTTGGCATTGCAGGAAGTCATTCAGCGCGGCATCCAGATCAGCCTGCGAGATGCTACGTTCATCGGCATCCTGAACCCGTTTGAGGAATTTCCTGGCCCGGTCGAGATTGGCATCTGCGGATTCCCTTCCCGCCTTGGCGGCTTCCAGCCCTGCACTGGCAGCTGTGAGATTGGCTTTGGAACCGTCCAGGTCGGCCGCCGTTGCGACCAGGTCCGCCTCGGCCACCGAGTGAGCGGCTTGGGCGGCCGCAAGCCCCGTCCTCGCCTGCAGCATTCCCGCTTCGGCCAAGGCCACGCGAGCTGCATACTGGTCGCGACAGATCGTGAAAAGCAGGGCACCGGCCTCGATCAGGCTTCCTGCCGAGAAATGCACGGCATCGAGAGTGCCGGGGACCTGGGCGCATACCCCCAAATTCCGCATCGCCTCGACGTGTCCCACATGCTCTCTGGGGGCTTCCGCCGGCCCTTCATCAACGTGTGCCGCCACAACCGTGGGCAGTCTGTGGGGCGCGCCCGAGCCAGGCATCGGGCCGCCGGATGGCCCTCGGGCAGGCATCAGGCCACGCAGAAACCAGCCGGTCGCGATGAGCGCAGCCAGGACGATTGCCTGAAGAACTCCACCAAGTCGCGCCCGGGGCGCGCGCTCTGCTCTCTCCGTTTCGTTCGTGGATTCAACCATTCGCTTTCTCCTGTTGGCGTGGATCTCTGTGCGGCCGGGGCGTCGCGCCCCCTCTGGGACCGGACGGCAACTCGTCGGCCTGTAGGGTCAGCGCTGCCGCAGCTCGCTCATCCAGAACCCCGAACCAGCCGGCAAAACCGACCCAGAGCAGATGATCGACCATCCCGAACGCGCTGAGGTAGCTGGCAAGGGAGCCGACCTCAATGCTGCGACAGGGGCGCGCACTGCCTCGCCAGACTACCAGAACCGCGAAATCGCCGGGGAACTCGGCATGCTGGAATGCAGCTGCGATGCAACACCGGGGATCGGCTCGCAGTTTCTCAAGCTCCGGCGGCAGGTTGTCCTGAAGACGCTCTTCGGTCTCGGCGTCCCAGGATCCGCATACTCGTACCAGTTCAAGCCATTGCATGGGTGTGTCTCCGTTTGGGTCGCCTCCCCGTTTGCACACCCCATGCCAACCCACTGGTGCCCTGAATGGCAGGCCCACCAATCAGAAGCCGCAACATATGGCGGAAATGCTGTTGTATATTGCGGCCCCCGTCGCATATTGCGGGATGATGAAGACACCAGTTGCAGGCGAGTTCTTCCGCGAAGTCACGTTGCGGATTACCGGGCACCTCGCCCCTGGCAAGGCCCTGTCTCGCTGTATGGAGTACCTGAGAGGATTCGTCCCGCTGGACGGCATGGGGTTGTACTACCTAGATCTGCGCAAGCTGGCGATCCAGACCGTCGCGGAGGTGGCGGTGGATGGTGCACTCAAGGAGTACGGAGGGGACCTGCCAGACGCACCCTTGGATGATGCCATGTACCGGTATGTTGTCGCCAAAATGGGCGAGCAGAATCCCCTCGACATATTCAACAGGCCTGCTGAGAACCACCCGTTGGCACGCATGCCCAGCACCTTCGCTAGTCGCCTCTCCACTTGTTCGGTCATGGTCCTTCAGTTGCGTATCGAGGGAGAGGCGCTCGGGGTGCTTCTCATGGCGGCCCGGGGCACGGACCGCTATGCCCCCGAACACGGCCAGCTGATCACTGCGGTCAAGGAACCCATCGCGATCGCCATGAGCAATGCCCGCACCTACCACGAGCTGAGCCAGCTGCGGGATCAACTGCGGGATGACAACCTGGCGATGCAGCGGGACATGGACTCCCTGGTGGGCAACCAAGTTATCGGTGCCGACTTCGGCCTGAAACATGTCATGGAGATGGTGCGCCAGGTCGCGCCGCAGGCATGCGCCGCTCTCCTACTGGGTGAAACAGGGACGGGGAAGGAGGTCATCGCCAACGCCATCCACCTCGCCTCCTCCCGACGCGATGGGCCAATGATCCGCGTGCAGTGTGGGGCGATTCCCGAGGCTTTGCTGGATGGGGAGCTCTTCGGACATGAGAAGGGAGCATTCACCGGCGCGGTCCAGACGCGGCGCGGACGATTCGAACGTGCAGGCCACGGCACGATCTTCCTGGACGAGATCGCCGAGCTCTCGCTCGACGCCCAGGTCAAGCTCCTTCGCGTGCTTCAGGAGAAGGAGTTCGAACGCGTGGGCGGCGACCAGACCATTCAGGCAGACGTGAGGGTCATCGCCGCGACCCATCGTGATCTGCCGGCGATGGTGGCGGACGGGCGGTTCCGCGAGGATCTC
>JABGQJ010001459.1 GCA_018648945.1 Victivallales bacterium | reverse complement strand
CTTGCGGCTCTCCCAGGCTTCGGGGGAGGAGAGCGGCCAGGAGACGTCGTACCACATGATGTCGATCTTGCCGTAGTTGCTGTTCAGCTCGCGCACGCAGCCCTGGGTGAAGTCGAGGAAGCGGCGGCGCGCTTTTTCATCTTTGGCGCAGCGGGCTCCGTCCGGGTGGTGCCAGTCCATGAGGGAGTAGTAGAAGCCGATTTTCAGGTCGAACTCGCGGCAGGCGTCCACGTATTCGCGGACCAGGTCGCGCTTGGGGCCGTGCTGTGCCGCGTTGTAGTCGGTCATCTGCGAATCCCACAGACAGAACCCCTCGTGGTGCTTGGTGGTCATCACCATGTACTTCATGCCGGCTTTCTTGGCGAGGCGGGCCCACTCGCGGGCGGGACGGGGTTTGACCTGCCAGCTGTCGGCCAACTGCTCGTACTCTTTGAGCGGAATGCGCTCGCGATTCATCACCCACTCGTGGCGGCCCAGCTGGGAGTAGAGCCCCCAGTGGATGAACATGCCGAAACGGGCGTCGTGCCACCACTGCATGCGCTGGGCGCGGTCCTGTTCCGCCTTGGTAAGCTTTTTCTTGGCCATCTCGATCTCCTTGGTAGTCTGTGTGTGCTTTTGCCGCTGTACGATAGCGGGGAATATCAACCAGATCATAGCGAAAAGGTAGGTGTACATTCGATATCCGAAATCAAC
>JABGQJ010001458.1 GCA_018648945.1 Victivallales bacterium | reverse complement strand
CCGCCCTGGATTGGTGGCGGGGGCAGCGTTTGGGCTGACTACCGGGTGCAACTACCCGCGAACCAGCCCATCCGACTTCGCTTTGCCACCGCCATTCGCGACCACACGGCCGCCGAGCCGGGCAGCGATGGGGTTTCCTACCGCGTCTCTGTCTTCGAGACGGTTACTCCTGGGAAGCCGCTTTTCGAACGCTTCTCGGCTACCAAAGTGTGGGAGGATGCCGAGGTCGATCTCTCCTCCTTTGCGGGCAAGACTGTGACGGTGCGTCTGGAGAGCCACCCCGGCCCGGAACGCAACACCAGTTGTGACAGCTGCTACTGGGCCAGGCCTCTACTGGTGGCGGGAACGGCGCAGGACGCCATGGACGCGGCACCGCAAGGGATGGATGGCAAGGCGAAGCAGTTGGTCGAGCGGGTCGCCCGGCGAGAGACCAAGGCCGACAAGCGCCAGACCTTCCTTCTCACGACGGCGAAGGGAAGCACCCATGCCGCCGCCGTGATCCCCGGCAAGATGGGATTGCTGGATGGCTGGTTCCTTTTCTCGGACGGCAAGGAAACGACCGGTTTCGCAGGACTGAAGGTGGAGATTGAGGATGTGGCGGTCGGGGCTCCCCCGGCGGCGTTCTCCTGCCGAAAGGTCGAGCGAAAAGTCATCTGGGGTGGCATGCGCTACCGCCATCTGCTCACCGGTAAT
>JABGQJ010001457.1 GCA_018648945.1 Victivallales bacterium | reverse complement strand
CGCCTCTTGAACTCTCGCTCCGCTCGGACTGGTGCTGGGCACGGGCACACCAATCAGTCGCGGGATGGTCGTGGCTGCCGCGTGCCAGGGAGGGAACTTCGGTCGGTTGCTTGTTGTGGGTGCCAAAGCGCTCTGTCGAGCGAACCTGCCGACTGCCGGACCATACTTAGTTCCTTCAGACCGCCTTCTTCCAAGAACGGTTCCCCAGGACCAAGAAAAAACGCCGACTCATCGGAGCCGGCGTTGTCTGTTTTGGTGCTCGAGGCGGGACTCGAACCCGCACCGGTGTTACCCGACTAGGCCCTCAACCTAGCGCGTCTGCCAATTCCGCCACCCGAGCAGGATTTAGGCTTGAGTAAAATACTCCCAGCCTCGGCCTTTGCAACTTGAGCAGGCCAAAAATCAAGGCGGTTTCATTATCATTTTTGAGTATCCTGAACATGGGCCGGGTCGCGTTTCGCGCCATGGCGCTTCGGCAACAGCGGCTCCTGCCGCCGAGGCGGAATGGGCTTGACAGCCACCCGAACGATCTCCCTACGGAGGGGCACGCGAAACCTGACCTGTTCCTGGCCATGCCCATGGCTGGCGTTTTGGATGGGCACCTGATTGTTTATGCGCGAAAGGCGTGTCATCGTGATTGGTTTCGGCTTGTTTAGGGGTATATTTAGAGTTTGAAGTCACATTAATGAGCAG
>JABGQJ010001456.1 GCA_018648945.1 Victivallales bacterium | reverse complement strand
CGCATTCGAGCGCGTTGAACCGTTCTGAGAGCTTGCCGTCCGGCTAGTCTACGTGGGAGAGTGGTACTGCCCGCCGACGCCGACCCTCGCCCAACACTAGTGCGGCCTCGGTAGCGTTCAAGGCGAAACAACCGACCGCGATGGCGTGATGCAGCAGGCCAAGCAGAGGTGAGGCGCCCAACCTGGCGTTCCGCGCAGCCAACCAATGCTGACCCGTCACGCCGGATCGCCTTGTTTGGCGACCCGGTTGGGAGCAGGGGGAAGGGAAGCCGGCTGGAAGCCAGCGCTCCCGGCGCGCCAGTGCCGTTTTCCGAACCCGCTGGCGTAAGGAGGAAGCGGCGTCTCGTCGGCTTTACCCCGTCCAAGCAAGCGGCGAGACGCCGCTTCTACTCTGTCTGTCGTGCATCCCGCAGGTCCCGTTCTGCAGCAGGCAGTTCCCTCTCCCGTTCCCTTCGTACTACTATCACGCCATTTCTTGTTTTCCGTACAAGGTTCTGGCCCGAGGAGAGTCGCAATCCGTTGATATACAGATCAAAGCGTCGCGCCACGTCTCCCCAATTCGATGTTGGATGTTGGGCGTTCGATGTTCGATGTTCGTTTGGTTGCGGCCATCGGCCGCTCCACGTCCTTCGTGCCCCTTCGACAGGCTCAGGGCCTTCGGCTTTGTGGTGAGTCCTTCCCTCCCCCTATTCCTC
>JABGQJ010001455.1 GCA_018648945.1 Victivallales bacterium | reverse complement strand
ATGTGTGTGGGCGGTTCGCTGGTTGTGTCGAATATGGACATTCGGCGATGGAATGTCTACGCATCCAGGTCCAGGAATGTGAGTCCGGGGATGTACTTGCAGGCTTCTCGGAGCACATGTGCCAAGCGGCCATGGATCATCCCGGTGTGGTGAATGAACGGTCCCTGCATGAACGTCTTCTCCCAATGGGGCCAGTTGTTGACTTCCATCCACAGGTAGTTGTTCAGGGTCTCTGGGCCCTCGATCGCTTTCCCTTCGCCCACGGCCAGCAGGTAGTCGCCGTGTTCTCCATCGAAACGGGCGGCGGTGATCGGGCCGTCCTTCATCTTGAAGTGGGTCATGCCGGAGAGCGGGCTGGGCAGGATCCAGTGTCGGCCAATGCGGATCGTGTCATCCGGATGGCAGAGGTCAGTTGGGGCTCCGCAGTGCCAGAGGAGGATTCCATTGTCATTGTCCGGGTGGCGGATGGTCAGGTCTGCGAGGTAAGGGGGCGTCGTCCCAAGAGCGGCTCGCGCGAGCAGGACGTTGCTGATGGCACCGTGGATGTCGGATTCGAAGCCGATGGGGACGCTGTTTCCGACACAGCTTTCCGAGTAGCAGCAATAGCCTCCGAGAGCGTCAACCAGAGAGGTGAATTCCTGCACGGCCAACCCGTCCAGAGCATTCTCCTCGGCCAACATCAGCATCTGGTCCCG
>JABGQJ010001454.1 GCA_018648945.1 Victivallales bacterium | reverse complement strand
GGTCATATTGGAATGCGAAGGGGTATGAACATTATATTGATGTTGCTGAGCGATATCGAGCAAAGTTCAACGAAGAAGAGAATATTTTCGAGAAAAATCTACCATTCGCAATGGTCTTTGGAAATGTTGATAAATGGGCAAAAGCATTTGAGGGAATAACCAAAGAGTCTCCAAGTTGGTATCATTCAAGAACTCCAATTTCATCTTTTAGAGCAGTATCTTTCGCGAATTCTTTGAACGATGGTTTTGCATCAGCTGCAAATTCAGCATCAACTTCTCCTAGTTCCTCTTCTTCAGGTGGATCTTCAGGAGGCGGAGGAGGCGGAGGAGGCGGAGGAAGTTGGTAGTTGATTCAAGCTTCTGTAGTCAAATTGCTAAAACGCAAACTTTTT
Organism: Victivallales bacterium; assembly: GCA_018648945.1. The sequence continues at coordinate 304 of JABGQJ010001454.1, read as the reverse complement.
TTGTTACTCTCGTAAGTAATAGATGGGAGTATGATTCGTGAAAAAGTAACTGTGTTACTATATTTTCTTTTTTAAAAAATAAATTAAATCGATGAGTCAGGTGAAAGAGATTGGAATGTGGTTGTGGGGAAACAAGATTAAAGCATTACTACTACTGGTGCTTGTTGCGGGTAGCTTTTATTATTGGCAACAAAAGCAGAAAACTGCAGAATCCCTAGCGAACAATAAGATCAAGAAAGCCGTTGTTCAAAAAAGAGACATTGAAGTATTAGTTTCTGGTAGTGGACAAGTGCAACCAGCGAGT
>JABGQJ010001453.1 GCA_018648945.1 Victivallales bacterium | reverse complement strand
GAACATTGGCACGCGGTGGCCTCCCTCATATTCCGATCCCTTCTTCCCGCGCATGCCCGCGTTGAAGCCAGCGGCGACCTTGCCGGTCTTCTTGTTGAATCGGAAGCCTCCGGCCGTGCCGTTGTCGGTAGTGAAGATGTAGATCGTATTGTCGGCGATGCCGAGTTCGTCGATCAGCGTCGTCAGGCGTTCCATGTTCCAGTCGATGTTGGCGATTTGGCCGTAGAAGTCCGCGTTGGGCACACCGGGTTTGCCCTTGTAGGGCTTGACGAATTTCTCCGGCGCGAGGTGCGGCCCGTGCGGGCAGTTCGTGGAGAGGTACGCGAAGAACGGCTTTTTCGCTTTGGCCTGTTTCCGCATGAATTTGAACGTCTCGTCGAACCAGATGTCGGTGCAGTAGCCTTTGAACTTGGTCGGGGTCCCGTTGACCCAGTAGGTGTCGTCGAAGTAGTCGTTGCCCCAGTAGTCCGGGCCTTGGCCCACGCCGCCGCCGCCGTGGCGTACGACGTGCTGGAAGCCTTTGTCGCCGGGGCGTGCGGGATAGTTGTCCCCGAGGTGCCACTTGCCGAAGAAGCCTGTCGCGTATCCATTTTCGGTGAACATGTCGGCGATGGTTTTCTCGTCGCGGCGGAGAATGCTCCGGCCGAGGATGGTGTGCCACACGCCCGTGGCGTTGCAGTAGCGTCCCGTCATCAGC
>JABGQJ010001452.1 GCA_018648945.1 Victivallales bacterium | reverse complement strand
CTACGGCTACTTCCTGCGACCCGTCGTCGTGGGTCTGCACGGCGAGCCCTTCGAGATTCCGGACCAGGAGACAGACCTTGCCGCCTACGAGTCACCCGGCACGCCCGTGACCCCCGATTCACTCTTCGAGGCCCAGCTTGCCGACCGACTGGGCGCCTTGCCTGAGTGGCTGCACGAGGCAAGCGAGTCCTTCGAGCGAGTCAGCCGACATTCTGGCCTTCGAATCCAGGTACCCACTGACCACAGCGCGCACCCGCTGGGCAGACCGATCAAGGTCGATCTCGCTCTCCGCCCCGGCATGGACCCGAAGCATGTAGTCAAGGTGGAGCTCCTCGCTTCCAACACGAGCCGATGGGATGGCTTCCAGCCCGTGGGGAACACCGACGGCGCCAGGCTGCGCATCCCCTTCGCTCCTCCCCAGGCTGGCGTCTGGGTGCTGAAGGCCAAGCTGACCAACTCCCGAGGCGAGATCAGCTTCAGCGATCCTGTCACCATTTGCTGTGGCATGCCAAGCAATGCAGAGCCCGTTGCCATCGCCAAGGCCAGCATGATCCCCGGCAAGAAGAAGGCCGCGCTCTACGGCGACTTCAAACGCAAGGGCGGCGGGGAGGCTGGCACGCTGAAGGGCAGCAAGGTGTTGGCAGCCAAACCAGAAGACGCCCCCAGCCACACTGTCGAGCAGGACTACGTCGAGGAACT
>JABGQJ010001451.1 GCA_018648945.1 Victivallales bacterium | reverse complement strand
AAGGGATCGTGACTGGCTGGGGCAAAGAGCCATCCGGTGCCCGGTTCGACGTGGCAGTCCTCCGCGACGACGACGGGAACAGACTGGCACTGGTGACCGACGGACCGTGGCTGAAGAAGGTGGGCGGACACGTGCGCGGCACCTTCCGCTTGCGGCTGCCCGAGACAAAGGGCGGCATCCGGTTTGCGGCCGCCGTCCGGATGCACGGCAAGAGCGAACGTTCGGACGGGGTGACATTCCGCGTCGAGCTGAAGGCCGGGCGGAGTGGCGTGCCGCGCACGGTCTTCGAACAGCACACCAAGAGCCACAAACCGATTCCGGTCACCGTGGATCTAGCCGCGTTCGCCGGCCAGGTGGTAGAGCTCTCCCTGATCTCGGGTGCGGGGCCCGACAACCACATGGGTTGGGATCTGGGCGCGTGGGTCGAGCCCCGCGTGCTGGTCACCGATCCGCAGTAAACGAGTGTCCTGCGATCCACGACGTTGGCCATCGCACCACGAGCCGGGTGCACATGGCTGCTAGTCCTCTGGCTGGGACTCTTGAGCAGTGGCGGGCGGGTCAGCTTCGGGGGTGTGGACCACGAAGACGGAACGGAATGTGACGACAACGCCGATCAGCAGGAGAACCGAGGCGACGAGGAACTCGACCTGGGAGAAGGGGACCCAGAGCCCGGCGAGCTCATCCACTGGAACAGCTGCCGCATAC
>JABGQJ010001450.1 GCA_018648945.1 Victivallales bacterium | reverse complement strand
CATCTTCCCTGGCAAGCTGAACCGCAAGCCCGGTTTTTTTTGCCAGATATAATGTTAAAGCAAGTCCACCAAGCAATCCCAGAACCACCATAATCCCGTGCCACTCCAGAGGGTAACGCCCAAACAGCTCCGTAATTCTCGGGTCCATGCTAATAGTTATTGAATTCATTTTACCTGCCTTGCCTTGATCTCAAACTATGCTATAATTTTAAATGCCGGAGAGGTGTCCGAGAGGTCGATGGTGCCGCTCTCGAAAAGCGGTGTTGCTGTCAAGCAACCGTGGGTTCGAATCCCACCCTCTCCGCCATTTGTTTTTTTAAAAAACCCTTTCATTTACAGCCAGTTAATCTTATAATCTAATAAGTTAAAGTATAGCTAATAACAATCGAATAGACAACCAGGGAGAGGTGCTGGAGCGGTCGATCAGGCACGCCTGGAAAGCGTGTGTTGCTGCAAGGCAACCGTGGGTTCGAATCCCACCCTCTCCGCCATTTTGTTTAGTCGATTGTTATACATCACTTCACAAATAGCGTCCAACCTGATATACTTCCTGAGGGCAAAAATAGAACCCATGCCCAATGTACATTCAACAACATATTATCTGAGGGAAAATTATGCCAGTAATAGCAGTTATCGGAGCACAATGGGGAGACGAGGGCAAAGGTAAAATCGTCGACCTGCTTGCCGAAAAAGCAAATATAGTAG
>JABGQJ010000145.1 GCA_018648945.1 Victivallales bacterium | reverse complement strand
GTTGAGGACGACCGGGTCGTCGCTCACTCCGTGGCCTGGGCGCGCGGTGGGGATACCTGGGAGATCGGGCTGGACGTGCTGCCGGGAGCCAAGGCAAAGGGGTTGGGGCGAGCCGTGTTCGAAACGGCGGAACGCTGGATTCTGGATCAAGACGGCTTGGTCATCGCGACGACCGCCCCCTGGAACGTGCCTTCGGCCCGAGTCATCCGCCGCTGCGGTCTCCGCTTTGTCCTCGCCGAGCTGCGCGACCTGCCGTGTCCCATGCGCGTGCCGCCCCAGACCTTGGGCGCGCCATTGCCGGGCTGCGAGTTGCAGAACTACTATCCGGACTGGGCCCAGAACACGGGGATCACCCACGTGTGAGGCGCGCAGGAGGCGGGGGGGGGCGAGCTGGATGCCTCGTTCCCGGGCTGGCTCTCCCTCTACCCCAACGGGGCATTGGGGCAGAACAGAGCGCGAACGGGCGCGACCCGGTCGAGGCTCCGAACAGGGCATACCACTCCGTGGCCGGGGAGTTGGCGATGGTCCCTGAGGGCTGAACTGTCCGTCCCCTGTACCTTGAAGCCGTCTGACAGTCGATGTGTGCCGTGAGGGTGTCGTTCAGTTGACGGTGAATGTGGCGGTAGCAACGGTGCCGGTGGCGCGGTCGGTGGCGCGCATGGTCCAGATGCCCGGGGGGTCATTGAGGGCCAGGGGGATGGTCGCGGTGGCTTTGCCGCCGGGAGCGACCAGTTGGCTGCCGTAATGGTCCCGGGGCGCTCCGTCGGGGCCGAGGACCTCCACGATGAGTACGTGGCCATCCGGCGCTCCTCCGTCTGTCTGCACACTGAGTTCGTAGGGAAGGTCGCGGCCGCGTGCCGCCGTCTTGGGGACTGTGAGACCGATGCCGGTCACCCGATAGGGGAACAGAGCGTAGAGGGCGGCGTCTCCGGGGAGGATGGTGCAGCGAGCGGTCTTCGCATGGCCGACGTAGGCCTGTTTGCGCACATCGTAGACATGGCTCGCTGTCGGGAACGTGACATCGATCTCCGTGCCTTCCTGGGCTTTCTTGTCGACGACCCGAGCGATGGCTCCGACGTAGTGCGAGCGGCCATTGCGGAACCCGACTGTGAACAGGCGTGCTTGGGCATCGTCATCGACTGCTTTGCCGACGGCGGGCGTGTTCCGCCGAGTCGGGAGCAGGCTTCGGCAGAGATCAGTGATCGGCTTCTCAATCTTGAGCTTCCGACGCCGGATATAGCTGTCCATAAAGGTGTTGAGAAAGAGCGTTCGGCCTTTTCCCGTTTGCTTCGAGACCATGGCCGAGGTGTCGCCCATGGCGGCGAGGACGGTTCCGCCTTGACTGGTGAGGGATGGCTCGGCGACTCCCACATCGAGGGCTGTGCCGGCGCGGTTCCCATTTGCCGCGTTGGCCGTGAAGCGGAGGTCTCCCGGTAGCGATGCGCACTTGTGGTCCGGCGCCTTGCGGGCGATGCCGAACAGATCCTGCAACCGGGGCTCGTCCAGGATCCGGCAGCGCTCGTCCATGAGGCCTGTCTTGGCATCGGCGATCACCAGACCTCCTGCCGCCACATAGGCCCGGATTGCGGCTGTCTCCTTGGCGGACAGACAGACCGAGTAGGGGAGGATGAAAGCGCCGTAGTTCCGCTTGGCCAGTTCGCCGGCTTCCAGTTGCGCCGTAGCCAGGAATTCGCACTGGAGACCGTTGTCCTCGAGGGCCTTGACCCAGCCATCGCGGTTCTCGCTGAAGGAGATCGCCGACTGGGCCAGGAAGGCTCCGCGGATACTTGCCTGGGAGTAGTGGATGCCGACATCAACCACGCGCTCGCTCTGGCGCAACAGCGTGGCGATGCCGCCTTGGATCTCCTTGATCACGGGGGCCACGTCGGCGGTCATGGGCGAGGGCAGGAGATCGGGCCTGAACATAAAAGTCGCCGACCAATACGAGCCGCCCAGGTTGCCGTTGAACAGGCGCCACCACTGCGTCTGGCGCGCCCCGGGATTGCGGCTTGAGTAGCCGTACCATGGCGCTCTATGTAGTCCGGGCGCAAAGGAGCGCTGCATGACCGACGTGTTTTGGTGCGTGTAGTTCTGCACGAAGTCCAGCGTGTTTGACAGGCGGTACCAGTTGTAGCCGCCATACGCTTCGGCAGCCTGACTGCCGGACATTCCGACCCCGGCTCCAGGATCGCTCTGGCGCAGTTGCTTGCGCGTCCACTCGAAGAAGCGGGCGAAGGTGACATCCATGAACTCCCGGTGGTCGGCCCAGGGGGCAGCATTGGGGCGTCCCTTGATCTCGTGCGCGGTCATCGGCAGCACATCGTCCCAGGTCGCGAAGGTCGTCTCCCATCCCCGGTTCAGGGCTTGCAGAGAGCCGTGCTGGCCCCGCAGCCAGGTGCGGAACTCGGCCAGCGAGTCGGGGTGGAAGTCGTAGTCGTAGGGCGTCACGTAGTAGGTGGTGCTCATCTCGTCGCCGAGGTTGTAGCCGATGGGGTTCAGCCAACCTGCGTAGTCGGCGACGGACCGCATCCGCTTGGCCAAAGGAGCCAGATCCTCTTCGCTGTTCAGGCAAACCGGGCGGACCAGGTACTGCTTGTCCTTCGTCTTCTGGTACTCCACCTTCTGCTCTTTGAAGGACATCTTCCCTTTGGGAGCTCGGTGACCGACATTGATCGCCCCGAACGAGACATTCATCGGCATGATCTTGAAGCCTTCCCGGACCGGCCATTCGAACTCGCGATGGTTGAGCCAGTTGGAGGACGCAAGCACGGAGGAGACGCCATACTCCCTGTAGACCTTGGCGTAGACGGGCAGGAGGTATTCCCGACGGTACGCACCGCCCGGATTGCCCCAGATGCAGCTCTGCCAATCATTCCAATGCCGCTTCGTGAAGCTCTCGGGGAAGGTGTAGGTGTCCACCTCCGCGACGCTGAGCACGCGGGTGTCGTCCAGTACTGTGAGACGCACCTTCGCGCCTGGGACGAGCGGCGTTCCCACCGGGATGGCGAGCGAAGCCGGGGTTGGCCCCACCAGAGCGACCGATGTCTCGACGACCGCAACCAGACGCCCCAGGCGATCCACCAGCTCTCCCCGCAGCGTCACGCGCTCCGGCGCATCCTGAGCCGGGACCAGGCTGGCCGTGACATGCGTGGTCTCGTCGGCGTTGTAACTCATCTTGTCCAGCTGGATCTGTTCGATCCGGACCGGCTCCGGACGCTTGACCATGGCCGATCCCCAGGTGAGGGACTGCCCTTGGGAATCTCGCACGATGGCATCCACCAGCAGTGTGCCGCCGGGGAGGTCGTCGGCGAGCGGGACGCTGAAACTGGCCGCCCCTTCGGCGACCGTGAGGGACTGCGTTCCTGTGCTGAGGGTGCGTCCGAGATCGTCCGACACGGTCAGCTCGACCTTGGCCTCGATGGCCGGACCGCTGTTCTCCAGGGCGAACGCGACGGCGTCGGGCGAATCCGTATTGACGTCGGCCAGGGCGACCGGCGACGGTTTGTCCGCAGTCCACACCAGCGCTTTGGCGAAAAGCGAGAAGTAGTATTCCCAATACGCGAAGCGGCAGCTGTCTCCCTCCAGCCACGGCGTGATGCCGGACGAGTGGCTGCCCGATCGCTGCCAGCTGGTCTCGTAGGAGAGTACGGCCACACGGCCCTTGCCCGGGCCCTCCTGGACCACGAGGAGCGGCGACCGGCCAATGTGCGCGAGCACCTCTCCTTCCACGGGATAGACTGTGTGCCTGGTCTGTGGCAGGACGTCGAACGGAATGCCGGTAGTGATGGGATGGTCGATGGAGCGACGCCACTGCCCGGACCGGCTCCGGAGGGCCGTCTCCCGCCCGACAGGGAGCAGGTCGTAGATGTCGTCACGACCACGGTTCGGGGCGATGTACACCAGGCCGACGCCCTCTTCGACCTTGCGCCGGAACAGGGCGACGGTTTCCTCCGTGAAGAGATCGCCACGCAGGCCGCCGATGATGATCGCATCGCAGGGCTGGGTGAGAGCCTGCTGGATGTTCTCGTTCATTCGCTGGGTCGTGTAGGTGAACTTCTTGCCCTTGCCGAACACCCAGGACAAGGAGCTGAGCTCGGGCTGGGTCCCGGCTGTCACCCACATCAGGTTCATGTCGAGCCGCTGCCCCAGCTCGATGGCCTCGCGTCCAGTCAGGCAGGAGGTGAGGACCAGGACATTGAGCTTCCCACCAGCGCGCGGCCGGGCCCACTTGGTGTGTGGCGACTCCACCGCCGTCGACAGCTCCAGGTCCTTGGGGCCTCCGCCCGAGAGGGGAACGCGGTCCTCGAAGCGTTGCGATTTCCTGCCCAGCCGCTCCTGCTTTGCAGCTACCCGCACAGGCACTTCGGTCTGCCCGACCTTGAGCGGTCGCACAAAGTCCATGAGTTCCTTGCCATCAGCCGAGATCCGACCGGTCACCAGGTAGGTCCCGGGAGCCTTGAGGGTGAGCGCGAAGGGGACACTCTCGCAGGCCCCGGGGCGCAGCTTGAGGTCCTGTGCCACGATGGGTTGCGGGGTCCCATCGGGGAGCTTCTGGACAGAGAGTTCGAGGCGACCGTCGTGGGCCGTGCCCGACGCGACCTTGGCGGTGAAGGCCAGACCGGCGGCCGCCTTCTCCAGGGAGGGAGCTTCTGGACCATCAATGCCGGCGACGATCCCCGCGCCGCTGCCATGTACCGCATTGAGGCCGGCGAACGGCACCATCAGTTGCTCGGTTGACAGGCTTTCGCCGTTGCCAATTTCCGCTGTCCGGAACGCCCACTCCAGCGTCGGCTGTTTGCCCGGCCACATGTAGAAGCACATGAGGCGCTGGTATTCCATATTCAGGCTGAGTCCGGTGCCACTCTTCCCGAGAGCTGTGATCCAACCGCGCACGGGTTGATAGAACCACTCCTGTCCCGCTGCGGTCGACAGGTCGAGAGTCATGATGCCGGTGTCCAGCGGGAAGGAGTACTGCGTTTCCTCGCCGACCACGCCCGCTTGGTTGGCGAACCACAGACCGATGGGGAATCCCTCCATGAGCTCCTCGCCGACGTGGAAGGTGGTGGTGACCCGGACCATGGCTTCGTTGTTGCGTAGGGTCAGGCGCTTCTCGAAGGTGGTGGAGCGCGTGAAGTTGATCTCGCCTGCCGCGCGCAGCACCACGGTGACGCCGTCCTTGCGGCGATCGATCTCGTATTCCCACGCCCGCTTCTGCCATTGCATATAAAGGTCGCCGTCGGTGTAGTTCCAGACCCGCACGCCTTGGAGCTTGCCGACTTCTGGCCGCAGGAGCAGTTTGCCCGTCGGCTTGTAGAGGAATCCTGTGCAGTGACCTCCCCGGGCCGGCTCGATGGTCAGCTTAGTGAAAGAGTTCTCCAGGATGATGCGCGGCGCTTCCTTGCTGCCGGTGACGGTTGCTGTCGTGGCACCCCAGGTGGCTGCGGGAAGGGAGAGGACACCGACAAGAGCAAGGCAGAAAGGTACGTGTCGGAAGCTGAGTGCCATGATTCTACTCCTGGGAAACGGGCAGTAGGAAACGGTACTTCAGTCGCGCTCGATGTCCCTTCGGGATGGGACGATTGCGCGACAGGCCTGGCGGCCCGGTCCGCAGCTCGAGGCCACCAGACCAATACAGGCTGGAGGTCGCCGGCTCGGGCCACATGACGTGGACCGGTCCGGGCACGGGACGGAGTGACAACTGCTCAAAGACCACGTTCCTGATGCGCTGGCCGCCTTGGCCGGGACTGGACTTGTCAAGGAGGCCGGTGTGGGTTGTTCCCTCTGCTTCCAGCGCCAGGAATGGCTTCCCTGAACACGCCTTCTTGTCGATTATGATCAGGACCATGAAGCTGGACCAACGCACCGTTTCGAGCCACTCGCAGTCATAGACGACCTCGATCTCGCCCGTTGGGGTGACAGACAGCGTCTGCCGGACCCGGCACAACGGACGCCCGTCCAGGACCGCCTTCGTGGCGACCAGGTGGGTGAGTTCCCAGATGTGCGTGCCATCGACGTCCCGCTCGGAGACTTCCGGTGCTTCGACGGAGAGCCCGCGCTTGCCATAGCCCTCCCCCTGCACGGTCCGGATCGCCTTGCCACCGTCGATGGGATAGGGGAAGGTGTACAGTGCCGCACCTTGCCAGACCAGTTCCGTGTCCCCGACCCGGATGTGCCGAATGGTCCCCAGTGGACTGACCGTGATCTGGAACTCGTCCGTTCCCCACGCGTTGGCCTTCCTCTCACCAATCCGCCGCACCGCAAACTCCCGGGCATGCAGGCAGGGGAAGCCCAAGAGAAGGACCAGGAGGGTGAATGTTCGCCGGAAGTGCACAGGTAGACTCCGTTGGGGCAGAGCTAGGACAGTAGTGTTGGGAGGCCAGGGGCGCAAGGGTCCGCGGAACACGCGGCAGGGAACGTGAGCTCCATGCGCCGCAGGCGGGTCCATGTCGTCTATGCCTGACTCAGTGCCCCGCAGGGGGCGCCCACAGCCAATTCGCAACGCTTCCTGACCGTTGATTTCGAGGTGGCCCGAGCTACATTGCGCAACTCGTTCTGGATACGTGGTCTCCGCACCGAAGGACCCGCTTCCGAGCCAACCGAAACTCCACAGACTCAGGATTATCCGTTCATGGTAGAGAAGCTGCAGAAGGCGACATGGTTCAAGGGCCGTCCGGGCCCCGTGGTTCTGGTTGTGATGGATGGCGTCGGCTACGGCAAGTTCAGCGAGGGCGATGCCGTCCTCAGCGGCTTGACCCCCACGCTTGACTGGTTCCACGCCAACTGCCCGAACACGCCGCTGAAGGCGCATGGCAAGGCGGTCGGCCTGCCCAGCGACGACGATATGGGCAATAGCGAAGTCGGGCACAACGCCATTGGCTCCGGGCGCGTCTTCGCCCAGGGCGCCATGCTGGTCAACGACTCCATCGCGAGTGGCCAGATGTTCGCGGGTGAGACCTGGCAAGCCCTCAGCGGCAACTGCGTGAGCAAGGGCTCGACGCTGCATTTCCTCGGCCTCTTCTCCGATGGCAATGTCCACAGCCACATGGACCACCTGCAGGCGATGATCGAGCGGGCCAAGGCCGACGGCGTCGCCAAGGTCCGCGTTCACATCCTGCTCGACGGTCGCGACGTGGGCGAAACCAGCGCCCTGGAGTACGTCGATCCCTTCGAGGCGTTCCTGGCCGGCCTCAACAGCGAGAGTTTCGATGCCCGGATCGCCTCTGGCGGCGGGCGCATGAATATCACCATGGACCGCTACCAGGCCGACTGGAGCATGGTCGAGCGTGGCTGGGCCACCCACGTCCAGGCCGAGGGACGCCAATTCTCTAGCGCCCGCGAGGCCATCGAGACGCTGCGTCAGGAAACCGGGGCCATCGATCAGGATCTTGGTGCCTTTGTCGTCGCCGAGGACGGCGAACCGGTGGGGCGTATGCAGGATGGCGACTCCGCCATCTACTTCAACTTCCGGGGCGACCGTTCCATCGAGATTACCGCCGCCTTCGAGGAGGATGAGTTCGCGCCCTTCGACCGCGGTCAGCGCCCGGATGTGATGTACGCGGGCATGATGGAATACGACGGCGACCTGAAGGTGCCGAAGCGCTACCTTGTCTCCCCGCCCGTCATCGAGCGGACCCTGGCCGAATACGCCTGCGCGAGCGGCCTGCGCTCCCTGGCCATCAGCGAGACCCAGAAATTCGGCCATGTGACCTACTTCTTCAACGGCAACAAGTCCGGTTACATCGACGAGGGCCTGGAGACGTACATCGAGGTCCCCTCCGACATCCTGCCCTTCGAACAGCGCCCCTGGATGAAGGGGGCCGAGATCACCGACGAAGTGCTGAAGGCCATCGCGGCCGGTGACTTCGACTTCATCCGTCTGAACTTCCCCAACGGGGACATGGTGGGGCACACTGGCGTCTATGCCGCCGCCCAGATCGCCGTGGAAACCGTGGATCTCTGCCTGGCCCGCATCAAGCGGGCCGTGGATGCCGCCGGTGGCGTGCTGGTCATCAGCGCCGACCACGGTAATGCCGACGACATGTACGAGCACGACAAGAAGACCGGAGCGGTGAAGGTCGAGAACGACACGAAGAAGGTGAAGACGGCCCACTCGCTCAACCCCGTCCCCTGCATTGTCTACGATCCCGAGAGCCAGGGCGAATACGCGTCGGAACTGGTCACCGATCTCGGCATCAGCAGCCTGGCGGCCACCTGCCTGAACTTGCTGGGATACGAAGCCCCCGAAGACTACGACCCCAGCGTGCTGGCCCCCGTCAAGTAGCTCTGTGAACCCCGGTTGAGGCCATGTCGCAACGACTCACTCCCCGATTCCTGATGTACGCCGTGCTCGTCATCCTTGTGGCGACGGGCCTGTCGTCGACTGTGGGTTTCAGGCGGATCGTGAGTCTCATCGATGGTCGGGTGGGTGCCAAGGAGGCGATGCATGCCCATGGGCGCATGGCTACGGCTCTGGACGAGCAGATGCAGTTGCTGCTGGTCCTGCTGGAGCGTCCCTTGACCCCCGCCGAGCACGACGCGCTGGACCGTACCCTCCCCACCTTCGAAACCGAACTGGCCGCTGCTGCTGCCCGCGAGCGAGCCGAGGAGCTTGGCCTCGGCGTCGTGCGCAAGGCCTGGCTTCCCCATCGGGCCAAGATCCGGGAGATCCTCGCCCTGGACGCCAGGCCCGCTCCGGGGATTCTGGGTGAGGCCCTGGCTTCGTCGGGCACGTTGTCTCGCGCCACGAGCAGCTTTGTTCTGCGACGGGAACTCGACGTGAGCGCCCTCCGCGAGTTGATCCGCCGAACGGCCTGGCAGTATGTGCTGTTGGCGGTTGGGTTGGCCTCCTTGGGCATGGTTGTCGCCCTGCTCTTCCACTTCCGCTTCACCCACTTCGTGCGCCGACCCATCGAGCAGGTCACTGACTTCCTGCGCAGCGATAGTTCGCTCGGCCAGCGGCTGAGTGTGAAGGGCGACGCGGTGGTCGTGGAGCTGGTGCGTGTCTGCAACGAGCACTTCGAGGACCTGGAGCGCCGAACGGAAGACCACTGGCGGGAACTGCGTGCGGAGCGGCGCATCGCGACCGCCTTGATCGAGAGCGTGCCCGGTCCCGCCGTCCTGGTGAACCCCGCTGGCGAGCCCCTGCGCGCCAATGCCGCCGCCCGAGAGCTGCTCACCTCGCCCAAAGGCGAGGAAGTGAGCCGGGAATTGCAGCGGCTGGTCAGTGAAGGCATCCCCGCCGAGGAAACCCCCTATGCGGTCGAGATCCGCGCCGTGGCCGCCCCGGGCGAGTTCTCCGGATCTCTGGTTCGATTGCGGGCGCTGCCCACCGAGACCGCCGCAGATCTGCCGTCTGAAAGCTGAGGAATCCCATGCCTGTTCTTGACTGTGCCATCGTCATGCTGGCCCACTGCGGGGCCGACTTCACCCGCCACAATTTCAACCAGTTGCTGGGCGGCGCCGACCTGCCCCGCGAGATGTTCCTGGTCGACAACGGCTCCGAGGATGAGACCGCCAGCGTCTTCGCCGAGTACATCCCGCGTTTGCGTGCGGCCGGAATCGAGGTGACAACCTGGCGGAACGAGGAGAACAAGGGCTGCTCCCTGGCTCGCAACGAAGCCTGGGAGAAGGTGACGGCTCCCTACACGGTGCTGATCGACAGCGATGCCTGTGTCTGCACGAAGGACTGGCTGAGCCGCTTCCTGGCCCAGTTTGCGGAGCGCCCCACGCTGGGCATCCTCGGCCCCAAACTGCTGTACCCCTTCCAGCCCCACAAGATCCAGTGCGCGGGCGTCAGCATCAACCCGATGGGCCGGGTCGCCTTCCGGGGCCGGGCCGCCGACCGCGACGACCCCCGCTACGCCGAGCACTGGCCCACCTGGAGCCTGATCAGTGCCTGCTGGATGATGCGCACCGAGCTGCGCGAGAGCATCGGCTATCTGGACGAGCTCTTCCACCCCGTGCAGTATGAGGATCTGGATCTCTGTCTCCGTGCCCGTCTGGCTGGCTACGAGGTGGCCTACACGCCGGAAGTGGAGATGTACCACTTCGAAGGCATCACCACCGCCTCCTTCGGACAGGACGAGTACAAGGCGAACATCGCCCGCAATTCTCTCAAGTTCCGGGGCAAGTGGCACCACATCTTCCGCTTCTTCCCCACCGACCTCCCGAAGGACGAGTACCGCTGGCTCCGCCGCGCCGAGTTGGGCCTCCGGCCCGAACTTGATCTCTCCTACGCCTGAGAATCGGGGCCCATCAACTCGTGCCAGAAGGACGGGGCGTAGGTGGGGTCCCATACGTGCCAATCACCTCGATCACACCCACGATGTTGTCGTTCAGAGCGGGCAAGTCCTCGGCCGGAATCCACCACTCCGCGTGGTCTCGACCACCCACTTGATGGGTGGCGTAACGACCCGCGAACTCCTGCCTGACCTCAAACCGAGTCACATACCCGACGCCACTTGCCGGCACGTTCCACTTCTCTGCGATCTGACGCGCGTAGGCCTCGTTGGTGACCGGGTAGAATATTGGCTGCTCGGCCAAGCGCGGGGGCCAGCGCCGGTAACCGCTCTCCTTGACTAACTCCAGTTCCTCGGGGCCGGTCGGCCGGTACATGGTCGTGGTTCCGGAGTCCATTGCGGTTCTTCCCCCATGTTGAGCAAACAAAGGCGGTGATCATGCATCGATCGCTCCCGAGGTGTTGGGGATACTCTACTCTTCCATTGTCTGTGCCGCTTGGCTGGATTTCTTCGCACCGTTCCGCTTTGCACCCGTGCCTGCTCCCCCTATGGTACGCGCGTAGTGGTCCATGATCGGTCGCTTCACTGAACCCATCACGACTTGAGGACGAGGCACCATGAGCACCTTAGCCATTGACGGCGGTTCCAAGACCCGGACGATCCCCATGCCCGCCCGCGGGCTCCTCGGCCAGGAGGAGAAGGCGGCGGCCATCGCCATGTTCGACGCCTCTATCGCCTCGGGCAATGCCTTCGGCTACAACGGCCCGAGCGAGCAGCAGTACGAGAAGGACTTCGCGGCGGTCATGGGCGGGGGCTTTGCCGATGCCGTGAACTCCGGCACCAACGCCGTGTTCTGCGCCCTCGGCGCGCTGCATCTCGATGCCCTCAGCGAGGTCATCTGCCCGCCGATTACCGATTGCGGCGGCATCATGCCCATCGTCATGGTTGGCTGTGTCCCCGTGGTGGCCGATGCTGACCCCCGCTCCTACAACACCTCCGCCGAGCAGATCGAGCCGATGATCACCGAGCGCACCCGCGCCATCATCGTGGCCCACATCGCCGGCGATGCCGTGGATATGGACCCGGTCATGGCCCTGGCCGAGAAGCATGGTCTCTTGGTGGTTGAGGATTGCGCCCAAGCGCACGGTGCCTACTACAAGGGGCGTCGCCTCGGCACCATCGGCCACATCGCCGCCTTCTCGACCATGAACGGCAAGCACCATTGCACCGGTGGGCAGGGAGGCGTGGTCTACACGCAGGACGAGAAGCTGCACTTCCAGGGACGCCAATTCGCCGACCGCGGCAAGCCCTTTGGCGTGGACCCGGCAGCAGGTACCGTCGGCAACGTGGTGGCCGGAGTCAACTGCAATCTGAACGACCTCTCCGCCGCCATCGGCAGCGCCCAGCTCAAGAAACTCCCCACCATCATCGCCAATCGCGCGAAGGTGGGCGACGGCGTGCGAGATGCCCTGGCCGACAACCCGGTGATCCAGGTTGGTTGGCAAGTGCCCGAGAGCCAGTCGTGCTACTGGTTCATGCGCATGCACCTCGATCTCGATGCAATCACTGTGGACAAGGCGACGTTCTGCGCCGCCCTCTCTGCCGAGGGCATTCCCAACGCCGTGTCCTACCGCGCCATTCCCGCCGAATACACTTGGTTCCGCGAGAAGCGCTGCTTCGGCAACTCCGGCTTCCCCTGGGACTGCTCCGACTACCATGGCTCCAAAGAGCCCGTGGCCTGCATCGACCAGGCGATCCGTTGCACCGAGACCCAGTTCAACATCCAGCTCAACGAGAGCTACGGCGAGCAGGAGATGGCGGACATCATTGCCGCCTGCCAGAAGGTCGCCGCAGCCTACGCCAAGTAACGAGACATGACCGATTCCCCGAGTCTACCCCGTCACACGGCCCGCACGGTCCTTGCCGAGGGACGTTTCCTGCACCTCGACTGCATCGACTACGAGGACCGGCATGGTCGCCCCCGCAAGTGGGAGGCGGCCATGCGCACGGGCAACCAGGGCGCCGTCCTGATGATCCCCGTCCTCCAGCCTTCGGGCCGGTTCGTGATTCTGCGCCAATACCGGCCACCGCTCGATTCCTATGTGCTGGAGTTCCCCGCCGGACTCATCGATCCCGGCGAGCCCCCCGCCACCACCGCCGTCCGCGAGCTGCTGGAGGAGACGGGCTACACCGGCGCCCTGCGCTGGATCAGCCAGCCCTCCAGCAGCTCTGCCGGCATGACCGGCGAGACCGTCATCATGGCCTTCGTCGATATCGACGAGACCCTCCCCGGGAACCAGGATCCCGTTCCCCAACTCGAAGCAAGCGAGGACATCGAAGTCCTCGTCGTCGCCCCCGCTGAACTCCCCGACTTCCTCCGCGCCCGCGAAGCCGAAGGCATGATCATCGACAGCCGCGCCGTCGCCTACTTCATGGGCATCGGCGTGACCTGGTAGTCTTTTCGTGTCTCCGGAAGGCCGGCCTTTTGCCATGGTTTCTGGTGCCGGGTACGGCTACCTTGGTCCAGCAGAACGGAGTACCCAGAACGCATGAACGCACACTTCCCATTCCCCTCAGCCGTGACTCTGAGCATCTGCTTCGCCGTGTTGGCTGGGGCGGCGACAACCCAGGCGGCCGAGCCAGCGTACCCCTATCGGGATGCGCGTGCCGCCGCTGCTGCGCTCAAGTTCGATCCGACGGCACCCGGCTGTGCCTGGTTCGTCGCCTGCACCGACTCGCACATTGCCTTCCCCAAGTCCCCCGAGTTCCCACGCTATATCATCGACGATGTCAACGCGATGAAGCCGGCTCCCGCACTCCTCGCGATCACGGGTGACATGATCTGCAGCGCATCGTTGAGCTTCGGAAACCGGCCGAATGCCGCCCAGAAAAGGACTGCCATCAAGGAACTCGAGGCCCTCAGAGACGGCCTCAAAAAGATCGAACGGGAAGTCCCTGTCCGCTTCGCGCCGGGAAACCACGACACCTATCCCGGTGAGGTCGATGTGGCGCTCTTGCGCAGCATCTTCCCGGAAGCGAAGCCGTACAGCACCGAGGTCTTGGCTGGAGTGCATCTGTTTTTCCTGAACGGCGGCAGTTCGGGGAGTCCGGACGCAAAGCAGCAGGCGTGGCTGAACTCGCAAGCGAAGCTAGTACCGGCCGAAGCACAGGCAGTTCTCTTCCACCACCAACCCGCACTTGGGAGCGTCGTGAGCGAGCGCGGCCTCGGCGCGGCCGTGGCCAAGGGCTTCGCGGACCATCGCGGGCTCATGTGGATGTTGGCTGGCCACGGGCACTCGAACCGCGACAGCGTATACCAACTGCCAAACACCACG
>JABGQJ010001449.1 GCA_018648945.1 Victivallales bacterium | reverse complement strand
CCAGAGAACGGCAGCATTCCGCCGTGTCTTTCGACCGTCTCCTCCGGGGCTTCGGGGAACAGCATGATCCCGACGAACGCGATGATGGTTTCGGCGTTCGCTGTATCCGCTGTCTCCACAAGGGGCCTGGCCGTGTCACGTTTCCCCAGCGCTCCGTAGGGAGGGCGGGCTATGATTGTCGAGAGGTGGTGAGCCACGCCGATGAGCTTGCTGTTGGGCTTGAGCCGAAGGGTGTCGGTCAGACGGTAGTAGCCTTTCGGGAGGAAGACGATTTCGTTCTCGTCGACGGCCTTCTGGAGCGCTGCAGTGTCGTCTGTCGTACCATCTCCAGCTGCGCTGTAGGGGGGCGCCTTCACGTTGACGGCGTTCCCGTCCTGCCAGGAGGGGAAGTGAGCGGTCCAGAGGTGTCGGCTGCGCAGTGAGTCGGGTGGGGGCTTTGCATTCGCCACCTTCACGTAGGGGACTGTCTGCCGTCTGCCGTTCAGGTAGATCGGCTCCGCGATGGTGATGCCCTTGAACGGCGCCGGCTGAATGGGGAAGGCAAGCTCATTGATTCGGGCCCAGCCATCCGCGTTTCCCCGCACTCCTTCGACGATTGCCCCCGCGTGTTGCACGTAGACATTCCGCATGTAGAAGCTCTTTTCTGCTTCGATACCCGTCCCGCCCGCCGCGTCCCCCCCGAGTTGCACGACACTGTCTATGAGTGT
>JABGQJ010001448.1 GCA_018648945.1 Victivallales bacterium | reverse complement strand
AGATCTATCGCCATCACCTCCAGGAGATCCGGCGCTGGAACAAGGACATTCCCGTCTCCCTCTCCACCGAGAGCTTCTCCCTGTGGAAGGAGATCGGCGAGGAATTCGGCTACAAGGCAAACAACTACCCCTGCGGCTGCGGCCCCTTCACGGTCCCTGGCGCGCCGAAGGTCGAATGCAACCCCTTCACCGTGCCCCATCGCGCGGACAACGGTGAGATCCCCGGTTGCATGCCGCCGTTCAGAGAGGCGTAGGCTTCGTTTCGTATAGTCTCGATGCGGGACATGACGGCTGGGAGGGCTGGCTTCCAGCCGGCATCCTCCCCCGCGAGGTACAGCACCATAGAAACGGCCCGCAACCGACGGCACCCATCGCCCATGCCCCCCTCGGATACGGCGCTGCGCGCCTCCCAAGATGCCGGCTGGAAGCCGGCGCTCCCGGCGCCCGCCAACCATAGCCAGGCCGTCGTCGAGGCCCCGGTCCCTCCCCAAATCGCCGATCACCAATCTGAAATCACCAGTCCCAAATCCCCCTACTCCTCTCCGAAGCGCTTCCCCTGGCGCAAGACGCGGATGAACACCTTGTCGTTGGTGCGGACGCGTTGGTCGAGTTTGCAGGTCACAATGGCGCGGGGGGCAGTGTCCACTGGCTTCCCCTCTACTCGGATCTCTTCCGGAGAAAACCTCACGACCCCGGTAGTGGGGCCCT
>JABGQJ010001447.1 GCA_018648945.1 Victivallales bacterium | reverse complement strand
ATGTTCGAAGTCGGCAAACCGCCCGAAATCGCCGGCCAGCGCTTCACCGCCCGCTTCGCCACCTCCACCGTCCTCAAAAACTGGGAGCTCACTCCTCTCGAATGCACCTACTCCAAAGACCGCTACACCGCCCCCCACTGCCTCCGCTATCTGGACGGCTACTTCTACGACTTCTACCTGGAGGCGCACGAAGGCTACGAACAGCGCGTCGTCCGCTCACGCGATCTGATCGACTGGGAGCCCAGTCCGTACGATCCAGTCCTCAAAGCAGACGACGACGACCGCCGGATCGCCAATTCCCGACTCACCGACGCCGAGCGCCAGCGCATCGCCGAAGCCGTCAATATCAACAACTCCGACATCGACTTCTGCGAATTCGAAGGCCAGGTGATCATCACCTACTCCTGGGGTAGCCAGAAGGGCATCGAGCATCTGGCCGAAGCGGT
The DNA here is from genome assembly GCA_018648945.1 of Victivallales bacterium. The sequence goes on along the minus strand of JABGQJ010001447.1, from coordinate 263 downwards.
GTACGAGGGCACACTCCGAGAATTTCTGACCGGCTGGTATCCCGAAGCTTGATCTCCATTGACGTAAAAAAAACACGGCATCCCTCCCTTGAGAAACAGGGCGCGGAATTGTATTGTAAAAAACGCCCTGAATCTATCTATTCTCATTTTATGCCTTACGGAGTGATGTCATGAGCTATTTCACCGTTTCTCAGGAGCAAATCGCGCAGTTTCGGGAAGACGGCTTCCTGATGATCGAAAACATGTTCGGCCAGGAGGAGATC
>JABGQJ010001446.1 GCA_018648945.1 Victivallales bacterium | reverse complement strand
AGAAGTAGTCGCTCAGGAGATGCGTGATGTAGCCGCAGGCGAACGCCAGCGACACCTCGTCCCACTCGCCGTTTGCTGGTCTGGCAAGTTGGATGCCGTGTGTCTGAATGTCGGTCGCCGTCACTCCGTAGGAAACCGTGTAGGCGCCCTTCATGCAGGCCGTGAAGAACGGCTGGGCCGCCTTGAGATCAAAGCGCTCCGGATGCTCGTAGTTGACTGTATACAGGGGAAACCAATGGGAGGCCCGATACGTACGGCCCTTCTGGATCGTGTCCGGCCCTTCTGCCGCCCAGTAGACAACCCCGCGGTACCTGTCCAGTATCGTGGCGAGCTTCCGCACCTCGGGGTCCGGTGACTGCCGGAGCTTTCCCAGCGCCGCCGCCGCCACGAATGTGTGCCCGGCCGGGCTGCAGCAGTACCCCGCCAAGGGCAGCAAGAGCGCCAGGAGCATGCATCGCGCGAGCCGACCGAGTTCCATCTGAGATTCCTCCGCAAAATCGGTTCGTCTCTCTCCTCGCCAAATCAACCAGCGAAGGTAGACCTTGCGCAGAGCTGCACCGCCCTCTACCGTAGGCAGCAGCCCAGGCAGGACGCCTGTGACCACGTGGAACTATGGTGGCGGAACAGTGGCAAGGAAAGTACGCCCTATGTGGAAAGCTGTGTTCGTCTTGTCAGTCAGCATGCTCCAGATCGCCCTTCGCGCCCCGGCC
>JABGQJ010001445.1 GCA_018648945.1 Victivallales bacterium | reverse complement strand
TTCGACATGCTCAAGAACGAGGACGGCCAGCGACGGTTCCGGACCGGCCAGCAGACCGTGGCGGAAGGACGAGTGCTCCTGGCCTTCGTCGCGCTGGCCCTGCGCGCCGAACTCGAGAACCGCATGCGCGCTGGCGGCATCCTCAGGAAGATCACCGTGCCAGAGTTCCTCGCCCAGATGGGCACCATACGCGCCATACGCCTGCCCGACGGGGAACGCCTACTCAGGGAGGTCACGAAGAGGCAGCGAGAATGGCTCGCGGCCATCCATGTGCCCCCGCCGGAAGTCTAGGTATCACCCCCCTTGGGATTTCAGGAAGCTAGAGAGAGGACCAATGCGCTACGAGCCCTACGATGCCAATACGCTGAAGGTAGCCTACTGCCACCGCATCTGCCTGCACGCCCAGACCTACCGCCGCCTGCCACACCCCCACCTCGATGGGGAACAGAATGTCGATCCCCGACTCCAGCCAGCAGGGGATCAAGGGATCGGTCTTGCCATCGCTGTCCAGGAGAACCCAGCGCACACCGTGGCCGTGGTAGAACTCCACCATTCGCCGGTAGTGCTGGTCGTAGAATGCCCGGTAGGTTGTGGGCGAGAACAGCGGTCCGTTGCGCCCGCAGCAGTCCTCGAAGAAGTAGGCGAGATCCACCGGCACCCGTTCCAGGACCGGGCCGAGCAGCCGCATGAAGTGATCGGCCACGGTCACG
>JABGQJ010001444.1 GCA_018648945.1 Victivallales bacterium | reverse complement strand
CCACGTGATGGTGGCATCATTCCACCCCGAACTGACCGCTGACCGGCGCATCCACGAGCTCTTCGTGGAAGCCGCCTGAGAGACCCCAGGAACAGGAGAACGCATGTCGGGCCATTCCAAGTGGGCGACCATCAAGCACAAGAAGGGCGCCGCCGACCAGAAGCGCGCCAAGCTGTTCGCCAAGCTCATCAAGCAGGTCGAGGTGGCCGCACGCCAGGGCGGCGGCGACCTCGACTCCAACGCCACCCTGCGGACCATGTACCAAAAGGCCCGTGACTCCTCGGTGCCACTCGACACCATTGAAAGGGCCGTCAAGAGGGGCACCGGCGAGTTGGAGGGCGTCAACTACGAGAGCATCACCTACGAGGGCTATGCGCCCCACGGCGTGGCCCTCTACGTCGAGACCCTCACCGACAACCGCAACCGCACCGGCTCCGAGGTGAGGTCGCTGCTCACCAAGAACGGCGGCTCACTGGCCGAGCCCGGCTCGGTGGCCTGGCAGTTCGAACGCAAGGGCGTGGTGCTGCTGGCCGGCAGCGTCGACGAGGACGAGATCATGATGGCTGCCCTCGATGCCGGCGCCGAGGACCTTGCCGACGATGGAGGAACGTGGCGTCTCACCTGCGAGCCGACCGACCTGCCCACGGTGCGCGCCGCTCTCGAGGAGGGGGGAGTCCCGTTCGAGTCGGCCGACGTGACCATGGTCCCGA
>JABGQJ010001443.1 GCA_018648945.1 Victivallales bacterium | reverse complement strand
GTCGACTCCGTCGGCCCCGTAGATCTTGTCTGCGATGGTCCGGATCTTGTCTCGCAGGGGCATCTCGTCGGGGTAGAGGACGGCGAAGTTGCTTGGCTCCTCACATGCCTCGGCGACTGCTGCCGCCAGGTCTGCGGCGCCGGCACCTCCGTCGGCGAAGTGGGTGGACACTGCGGCCCTTGCGCCGTACTCATCGGCTATTTCATGGATAGCGGCTATATCGCCGTCGTGGTCTCCGGGGAAGGCGTTGATTGCGACAACGGGTGACACCCCGTGGACCGCCATGTTCTCCAACTGCTTGCGCAGGTTTTCGCCACCCTGGTGGACCTCGTCGGGGTTCTCGGCCAGCAGCGCCTCGGGTAGAGGCTTGCCGGCGATGATCCGATGGTTCCCGGAGTGCGCCTTCAGACCGCGGACCGTGGCTACCAGCACGGCCGCATCTGGGGCGATTCCCGAGATGCGGCACTTGATGTTGAAGAAGCGTTCGGCACCCATGTCGGCGCCGAAGCCGGCCTCGGTAAGGAGGTAGTCGCCGGTGCGGATGCCGATCTGGTCGGCGATGATCGACGAGTTGCCCGTCGCGATGTTGCCGAACGGCCCACAGTGGACCAGCGCCGGTGTGCCCTCGAGGGTCTGCATCAGGTTGGGCTTGATGGCCTCCTTCAGAATCACCGTCATGGCGCCCGCCACCTGGAGGTCCTCGGCTGTCACCGG
>JABGQJ010001442.1 GCA_018648945.1 Victivallales bacterium | reverse complement strand
CGGCCCTTCACGCACGAGTGATTGAAGATCTCCATGCCCAGAACTCGCGGATCGAAATCCAACATACCCAGAACGAACGGCTGCTTGAGCTTGGACCAGATGGGATGGTTGATCACGATCCCACCGCCCTCCGGGCAGATCAGTTCGGCCAGCATGTCCTTGTAGACGTCGCGCCATGGGCGACCGCTACCCCGGGCGAATCCCTTCTTCTCCAATAGATAGCGCCGCTTCACATCGAAGGTGCCACTGGCAAAGGTGGAACCCGGCGAATTGATGTGCGCGCCGGTATCCGCGAAGCCGTGGTGCTCCGCGTTGGGAGCTTCGAGAATGCCTGCCGGGATCCTGGGAAACACCCGTTCGCCGACCTTGAAGGGAACATGCGTGCGGAACTCCTCGGGGATCTCGCCCAGCCAGCCTTCCTTGGGGTCGGCGATCAGGGCATTCCAGTCGATCGGGCCGGAAATCCATTTCCCGTTCCGCATGGCCCCATGTGCCTGCTGGGGCCGGAACTGCCCCGAACGGACCTCACGCAAGGGCCAATAGGGCGCGGAGGGGTAGTAGTTGGTGACGGTCAGGAAGCGCAGCCCGTCGCGATGGACCCGGTCCAACCGCTCCTGGTTGTTTACATGGGCATGGGTGGTGCCCTGCACATGCTGGACCTTCGCCCAGTCGATTCCGGCGTATGGCTGGCGGTTCCGTTCGGGCACGGGCTCGTC
>JABGQJ010001441.1 GCA_018648945.1 Victivallales bacterium | reverse complement strand
GCCATCGCCGGCACGGCCCATGGCCTGTTCCTGCTTGGTCCCGACCTTCAGCCTGTTGCCCGTCGTCCCGGCGGGGTAGAGGACATTGCCCTGCTGCCCCAGCCCGGTCAGGAACCGATTGTGGCAGCCGTGCTCTCCGACGGTCGGGTCGTGGCCGTGCGCGTGAAGGCGGCGGTACGCCAGTGACAGGTAGGCATGACCCGCCCAGGTAGGTGCGCCGGGCCCCGGTGCACTTCCCTCTGTCTTGGGGAGCCCAGCGAGGGAGATGCCCCGACTGCTGTGTCGCTTGCCAGCGGCGTCCGCTGAGGTAGGCTCCGGTCAGGGGAGTGCACCGGGGCCCGGCGCACCTACCGGGGAGACCTTCGCTCTTGCGTGAAGGGCAGGCACAGCCGGGGGCGAGAGGGTAGAGTGGCGTATTGCGCATGCCCCTTCACCCGGAGACACTCGATGCGAAACGCTGTTGCCACGCTACTACTCGGTATCGCCATGTCATCGTCGGCACGGGAGGTGTTCGTGTCGCCTACCGGCGATGACGGTGCAATGGGGACGCGGAAGGCCCCCCTGCGGACGCTGGCGAAGGCCGTCGAGAATGTGCAGCCGGGGGACACGATCACGGTCCGCGGCGGCGTCTACCGGGAAGCGGTGCTGTTGGAAGGGGTGAAGGGCACAGAAGGGAAGCCGGTGCGACTGCAGGCGGCGAAGGGGGAGTCGGTTGTG
>JABGQJ010001440.1 GCA_018648945.1 Victivallales bacterium | reverse complement strand
CCCTGGATGGGAACGGTGCCCTGATGCGGCGCCACAAGCTCCACGCGAGCACGCCCGAACACGTCGATTTCACGGTCAAGGACTACGCGAGTTGGACCGAGTTTGCCGTGCCCAAGTTGACCTACAACCGGCGGCGTCTCAACTTCGAGGCCTACCGCAATGCCCGCCAAAGTGCGGCGGCGAACGACCGCTTCCTGTGCTGGACGGCTGCCCACGCCTTCGAGCTCATGAAGAGTCTTGCCGGGCACGAGCACATGCTCGTCGGCATGGCCTTGGAGCCCAAGTGGGTGAAGGAGATGGCAGATACCTACGGGCGTCTGATCGTCGAGCACATGGAGACGCTGTTCGCCGAGGAAGGCAAGCCGGACGGCATCTGGTTCTACGAGGACATGGGCTTCAAGGAACACCCCTTCATGTCGGCGGCGATGTACGAGGAACTCGTGATGCCCGCCCACAAGCTGACCTTCGACTTCGCCCATTCCCTCGGGCTCCCCGTGATCGTTCACTCCTGCGGCTTCATCGAGCCCTTGATCCCCGGTCTCCTGGAAGCCGGCATGGATTGTCTTCAGGTCATGGAAGTGAAGGCTGGCATGGATTGCCGACGGCTGAAGAAGCAGTACGGCGACCGCCTCTCGTTCATCGGTGGCATCGACGTGCGCAAGCTCTACACCAACGACCTGGCCCAGATCGAGCAGGAGATCATGGACCGTGTCCCCA
>JABGQJ010000144.1:9686-13608 GCA_018648945.1 Victivallales bacterium | reverse complement strand
GTATCCCCGCCGGTGTGGTCCGCGTGGAAATGCGAGACCATCATGTAGTCCACGTCCTCCTGGTTCGGGTTGACCCGCGCCACGTATCGGGCGATCCACTCGCCCGCGTGGCGGGACTGGTCGGGGAGGATGGGAACAGCCAGTTCGCCTCGATTGCAGGCCGGATGGTCCCCGCAGTCCAGCAGCATGGATGTGCCGTCCGGGAAGATGTAGAACATCGATTCGCACACCCCAGTGTAGATGAAGTGCACCTGGAACTCGCCCGGCTCCCAACCGGGCCACGCCTGCCCGACCGCCGGGTCCTGCGCGGCTTCCTCGAAGGTCTGCCGCAGCCGGTTCACTTCGGTCCGTGCCGTCTCAGGAGCCGTCTGTTCAGTCATGCTGTCTCGTCCCGACATATGTGTTGTCTGTGCCCAAGCATTGGGGTCCGCCGAGCCATCGCTGCGCCGCCCGCTACGCTAACCCCGAATGGCACAGCGCCAAGTCCTCCATCCACCGAAACCACCTCGCACTTGACGACCGGCTCTGCCAAACATGGCTTGGGTCAGGTCCCGCGAATGTCCCGGACTGCCGCGTACACCGCAACCTGGCCCCCGTCCAGGAAGTCGTGCCGTTGTAGCCCGCGGGGTTGTCGAGGCGGCAACGGCTACGAGAGGGCTACAACTTCTGGCTCAGGCCTGCCTCGATCGTCGTCGTCTTGCCCCCGACCGTGACTTGGCACGCGGCCGTGGTGCTGATGGTGATCACTCCACGCACGAGCCGAAGCGAGGCGGAAAACTCGTCACCGTCCAGCGCTTTGAGCACGCATGCGCCGTCGCTCAGTTCAATGCCCTTGCCCAAGTAGAGCTCGGTATCGCCCCCGCTCCCTGAAACTGTGGCGAATGTGCCCCGGAAGCGGAACGTCCCGAGTTGGTGCGGTTGGTCTGGCGAGACAGCGCTGAAGACATGGTATGGACCGTTCTCCCCGGTGATCTTCAGGGCCGTGAACGCGCCGTCGGCAAGGCGTTTGAGGGGCGATGGGGACAGGCGAACTGTGGCGAGATCAGTCGACGACGGGGGCCGAGTTCATGCTCGAATTGTGGGGTGCATTGGGTGGGGCCACAAGTCGCCTGTGCTCGGCCGTCTCTCGGATGACCACGAGCTCCGAGTATTCCCAGTCGTCCACAGATACGCCCCAATTCCCCATACTGTCTGCTTTGCCATCGACTTGTGACCCATTTACATTGAGCCACTGATGGACAGATAGTGCCTGAGGCACCCCATCAAAGGAGCGAGAACAACCGCGCTGTCTCTGGACCCGCAAGTGGGATCTTGCGCCCTACTGGCAACCGTCTAACATGGGACGACGATGACCACTATCTCTCACACCGCCGGGGTCGCTTGCCTGGGGCTTTTGCTTCTGTCACCCCTGTACGGGGACGAGAACAAGGCACGGGGCATGGATATCCCGGCACGAATGCAGGCCGCTGCGACGCTTGTGCGCGACCACGCGTGGTTCAGACGGCAACGGGACGAGATTCTCGACCGCTGCGAGCCGTGGTTGGAGCGGTCCGCGGAAGAGCTCTGGATGAGCATCCCTGATCAGTGCATCCCGCGCGTGTTCACGGTCAGCCAGAAACACGGCTGTCCCGCCTGCGGTCCGGCCGTCAACACCGGCTACGGCTACTACCCTTGGCGGAGCACTCCGGAGCACCCGTGGAAAGTTCAGTGCCCAAAGTGCCGGGAGCGCTTCCCGAAGAACGACTTCTGGGCCTACTACTGTTCGGGGATGGATGCACGCGGCAGGTTCGACGAAGCGCGCGCGGACCGGAAGCTCCTGGTCAACCCGGACCACCCGGACCCGAACGACCCCAAGCATACGTACGGCGTCGATCCCGGTACCGGCTACCGCAGCGAGGAGGGCGCGGTCCATGCCTTTGTCGCCTGCTACAACGGCGTCCGCATCTGGGGGTTCCCGTGGAGTCGCGACGGTATCACCTCGGTGACGCTCGACCTGGCGTACGCCTACCTGCTGACCGGGGACGTGCGCTACGCACGCAAGGCCGCCGTCATTCTGGGCCGCATCGCGGTGCTGTATCCGGATATGGACTACCGGTTCTGGATGGACAAGCCCGAGTACAACCCGAACGGCCTGCGGCTCACCGGCAAGATCCTGGACCGCATTTGGGACAATTTCCTCATCAAGCGTCTGTTGCGTGCGTATGCGCTCGTGGCGCCCGCGATGCGGAACGACCCGGTGTTCGCCGCGTTCCTCGAATCCAAGGCAGGCCATCTGCCGGTGCCGCGATCGGTCGGTGCCAGTCTTCTCGAGAGCCTGGTCGAGCAGAACTACCTGCGCGCGATCTTCCGCTGCGCTCAGAACGGCGTGCTCTGGGGCAATACTGGAATGACGGAGGAATGCGTGGCGCTCGTCGCTCTGGTGACTGTGGACCCCGCCTTCAAGAAGAAGGTCCTGGACTGGCTCTTCGAACCCCGCAAGATCACCGGTTACAACACCGACGCGCACCAGCTTCACGGCGGCGGACTGCTCGACCTCACGTTCAGTCTCAGTCGGGACGGCTTCTCCTGGGAAAGCGGGGGTTACTGCGAGATCCTGCCCGAGGCCCTCACCGCCGTCTATCCGGTACTGGCACAGCTTGCGGGGCCGGCCGGAGACCCGACACGTGACGCCGCACTCGAGCTCTGTCGACGCCGGCTGACAGCGTATTCGCGCAACCATTTCGCCCTGATCTGCCTGGACCGGTTCAAGCCGAACTGGGGTGACAATGGCGTGTTCTGCCTGCCGTACTTCCCCAAAGGCCCCGCGCCGACCCCCTACTTCAACAGTATGCTGACATTCGGCGACGAACGCGCGGCCGCCATGACCAAAGCAGCCCTGGAGGCCGGGAACATGACAATGGACGAGGCCCTGGGCATCGACGACCTGTTCTCCGTCACACCTGAGACGGCTGACAGACTCAAGATGCTCGCCGCCGCCGAACCAGCAACCATCGACGCATCGGCGAACCTCACCGGTCGCGGGCTCGTCCTCCTCAAACAGGGCTCAGGTGATCACGCAAGATGTCTCTGGACGCACTACGGCAACAACTGGGACTGCCACAACCATCCGGACACGCTCGCGCTTGGGCTTTTCGCGTTCGGCATGGACATCCTGCCCAGGCTCGGCTACCCGAATCTGCGGGACCGCAACTCGCACCGAAACTGGTACCTGAGCGCCGTCAGCACAAACACGGTGGTTGTAGACGGGCAGGAGGGGATGCGCCGCAGCATGATCGCTGATCAAAGACTCTACGCCCAATCCGAGCTCGTCTCACTATTTGCTGTCGACGCGGGGTCTGTCTATCCCGAAGCACGCCGGTACCGGCGCTGTGCCGGCCTGGTCAGGATCTCGGACCGCGACTTCTATGTCGTCGATTTCTTCGATATCGACGGCGGCAGGGAACACGTCTACAGCTTCCACAGCGGGGCCGGAGAGGTGACTCCCGATGCTGGGCTCGTGTTGTCGGAGCAGGCGACTGGGACCTACGCTGGACCCGACGTCGAGTACGCGGATGAGGACTACCGCTATTCCGAGAACTATGGCTGGCGCTGGGGCAACGGGTTCCAGTTCCTCTACGACGTGAAGCGCTCCGGGCCGGCCGAGCACGCCTCGTTTGTCTGGGCCCTACAGAACACGCACGGAGCGTCACCGTTGGGCGACACCGTGCGCTGCCGCCTCAACCTGCTGACCCCCATGGCGGAGATCGCATTGGCCAAAGGCAAGCCGCCGCAACAGCGCAAAGGCAATGCGGAGAGCATCACGTACGTGCTGGCGGCGCGCCGCGGGGATGCGGACTTGGCCACCCATGTCGTGAGTGTTATCGAGGCGTACGTCGCCGGGGAACGTGCGGTCGCATCGGTCTCCAGGCTGAAGCAACTGGAG
>JABGQJ010000144.1:0-9676 GCA_018648945.1 Victivallales bacterium | reverse complement strand
GTGACCTTCGCGGACGGGCGCCGCGACCTGATCGTGAAGGGTCCTGACCAGGACGCGGAGGCCGTGTACGAAGGCGGCCTCCGCATGAAAGGGAGTTTCTGCCTACTGCGGCAGGACGCGAACCTGCGTGTGACGGAGTATCATGCCTCGGAGGTCCGTGAGATCAGCGTCGGCAACGACTTCCATATGACCTTCGTGCCCAGTGCCTCAGGACGGGTGATCGACTTCGAAACGGACGTGCTCAAGACGCCCGCCGTGCAGTTGGCTGCGCAGATCGAGGTCCCCGCGAACGTCCTCACGCCGCTCTGGGCGGACATTGTCCCGGCGGCGGAGGACACCGACGGCAGCTATCGCGTGCTCGAAGTCTCCGTTGGCGATGCCGAGACGCGCCTTGTTCTCGATACAGACTCGTTTGCAGTCGGGCTGAACAGCGGTTCTGAAGCGCCAGGCAACGCCCAGTTGCGGCGAGCATTCAACTACGCCTTCGCAACGGGCGCGATTCTGACCATTCCCTACTCGTATCACGGCCGGCCGGACTGATTCCACACCCCGAGGCGACGAGTGGGTGCCGACCTGACCGGAGCTTGACGCCCCCGTTGGTCGCTCCGATGCCTGGCATCGGCTCTACCTTCGGTGGTGGCGTTCCCCAAAGCTGATGCTCCTCAGCGAGGCGATGGGGATGGGCCAGTTGCATCCAGTCAATGATGGACAGATAGTGCCTGAGGCACCCCGAAAAACGAGCGAAAGCAACCGTGCTGTCGCTTGGCCAAAGGCCGTCTCCTCGACGGTCGTCCGTTGCTCGATGACCTGCCCGGACTGCCTGACAACGCCGAGCAAGTCTGTGTCGCAGGAAGCGATGGCCTGGGAACCCTCATGCTCTGGAGCCACCAGTCCCAGGCTGCACGTATCCCCTGTCAAGGGACGGAAGCTCATCTGATCGATCTACTGGGCCGCACGAGCAGGGTGTCGGTCGCCGGCGGCAACGCAGGGCTAGATCGGTGAAGCGTCCATGGCGCGGAGAGGCTACAACTTCTGATTCAGACCGGGTTGGACGGTGGTGGTCTTGTCGGCGACGGTGACTCGACACGGAGCGGTGGCGCTGATGGTGGCTCCGCCATCCACGATCCGGAGCGAAACGGAGAGCTCGGTGCCATCCAGGGACTGGATCGCGTGCGTGCCATCGGTCAGCTCGACGCCCTTGCCCAGATAAAGCTCGGTGTGGGTGCCGATCTTGGCGACGGTGGCGAACGTCCCCTGGAAACGGAGCGTTCCGAGCTGGTGGGGCTGGTCTGGCGAGACGGCGCTCAGGATGTGGTGGGTGCCATTCGCTCCGGTGATCTCCAGCACGGTGAGGGAGCCGTCGGCGAGGCGCGTGACGGTCTGGATCGCGGATGTGCCCTTCTTCGCCGCCTCGTAGACGGTTGCGAAGGGGCGATCCCAGGCCTCGCCGGGCAGACGGACGGCGAGCATCGGGGCGCGCATCTTGTCGAACGGCCTGTCGGCAGCTTTCCGCTGCAACCCCGTGGCAGTGTAGACGGTGTAGTCGGCGCGACCGGCCAGGAACACGCTGAATTCCAGGCCCGGCCTCCCCTTGTCATCCGCGATGTCGAGCACAGCCCTCAGATTGCCCTCGATGGCGCGGGGACATTTCAGCTTGTCTTCCAGGTAGTCGTCCCCGAGCTTCGCGTTGGCCAGATCGGTGGTGGAGGCAAACGGGAGAGCCGTCCCGCCGTCGTGGTCGTAGACGGCGACTCCCTGCCCGACGGAATGCAGCCGGTACTCGTTGCTCTTCTCATTCGACGAGCGGAACACATCCACGAGGAATCCCGTGCTTGCCGACGTGCGGATCAGGGCCATGCACCGGCGTTGCCGCCCGCCATAGGGAAGCTCGACCTCGATGAAGGACATGTCTGGCGATACCGCGTCCTGTTGCGGCGCGGGTTCCATCGCGTAGGTCGTGAGGTCGTACTTGCCGGTACTCATATCCCGCATGGTCAGGGGAATATCGCCGGGGATGACCGTGTTCTTGGAGCCGATCTTCTGGCACCAGCCGTTGTGCGGCTTCGAGCCGTAGGGGTAGTAGCCCACGTGTGGTACCACCTTCAGCCCCTTGGCGTAGAATTCGAAGTTGATCCCCTCCGGCAGGCAGTGGGTGTAGTTGCCGCAGTAGAGCGTGCTCATCAACCCATTGTCCCTGTCGAGCCCCTTGTTGCGCTGGACGTAGAGCGGGATGAAGTCGATCCGGTCGGTGCGCGTGAACACCATCTCACCTTCCCCGACTGCGGGCACGTCCTCCATCTCCTCGGCATGTAGCGGTCGGTTGAACCCCCGGTCGATGGCCCAGCGGAGTTGCTTGCCAAGCTGTTTCGCTTCCGGCATGTCATGGGCCTTGGCCGTTCGGTACATGAAGTCCACGTTGGTGCGCGTGAACCCCATGTTGTTGGCGTCGCCATACGAAGCCAAGTAGCGGTGGGGAAACATGAGGCGGAAGGGGGCGCAGGCCGACCGGAAGACGCGCCCGTTCGCCTCCCACGGCTGGTAGCCCGCCCGGTCCAGACTCCGCAACAGGCCGATCACCCGACCCGTGGCGATCATCTGGTAGACGGTCGATTCCTTCCAGAACCCATCGTCGGTGAAGGCATTCGCCACGGTGGTGTTGACCGACAGGCTACCGTAGTGTCCCCACTGCGTCGGACGGCAGAGCTCGTCGCTGTAGACGATCACGTCCATGCCCTTGGCACGCAGTTCGTGGTCCTCGATGGCCAGCAGGAAGTCCACCGACTGCTGAGACCAGATGCAGTGGTTGTTCGGACACTGGGGGTTGCCAACGAGCACGTCCTCCAGGATCATGTGGTAGCAGAACTTGAAGAACGCCTGATCGACCACCTCCACGATGGTCTTCCCGCGCAGGGCTTCCTTCAGCCCAGCGTGATCCACCTCGCCCTCGCGGTGCGGGTAGAAGGCGCCGTCCAGATAGTGCCGCTCCTTCTCCCGCAGGTAGTCGAAGCAGAAGTCGTAGACCCACGCGAACTGCTTCATATAGCCGGCGGATATATCCATGCCGTTCACGCCCGTGCTGGTATTCTGAATGATCTTGCCGTCGACGGCCGCCTTGGGGCGGTTGTAGGGATTCTGGAAGTAGATTCCGAGCACCCACTGCATCAGGTAGTCGCAGGCAAACCGCGCGTAGCGCTCGTCCTCGGTCCAGTAATAGAGCATGGCCGCCTCGGTGGCGAGCCCGATGATCGGCTTGTAGTAGTCGCAGATTGCCGTCCCGCTCAGCGGCAGGTAGTTCTCGACTTCCTTGTGGAACGCGTCCCGCACCTGGAACAGATCGCCGTTGTAAGCCTCGATCGTGCCCAGTTTCGGGGTGCGGTAGCCATTGCCCCTGGTCGTCTTCACGCCGCCGAAGCCCACGCGCATGGTTGGGACCGGGGCGTGCCCCGAGCGTTTGCGCATATCCAACGATCCGCCCCGCCAGCTGTTCATCACGCACGGAGCCGCTGGCTTGTACGGAGAATCGAAGTCGCTGAACTCCATCGACTTCTTCTCGCCAAACGCCGGGAAGATGGTGTAGTGCTTGCCCCAATGCATCGGCATCCGGCTCATCAGATGATCGGGGTCGTCCCCGTGCTGCTTGATGTAGGGGGCCAGCTTGTCGCGCAGCCGGATGTACTTCCCCTTCAGGTCGCCGCCGTTCCTGATTGCCTCCTGCATCTTCCTGCGGTCGCCCGGCTTGGCTCCCAGGCGCGGGCGTTCGGTGAGTCTCGGGTGGAAGCCGGTCAGCATGGTTCCGTCTCGCTTGTCTGCGCCCATACTGAGAAGGCCCATCAGCCCGCTGAGGAGGAGGCCAGTGAAGATCGAGTTCGCGGCGTTGCGCATGGACATTCCCGTGGTTGCCATGTCCCGGCTCCTCCCGAACTATTCCATCTGGGTCGAGCCACCGGCACAAGATACCCGATGGCCTTCGCGATCTCCACCCGCCTGTCCCACGCTCCAGTACCACGTTGCGTGAGTTCGCCTGGGGAGGCGGATCCCAAGCCATGGACCAACGGAATCCAACATGGTGGCGGACGTCCTTGTCTCTGCCGGTTGGGGCCTGCTTGGCTGGGAACCCGCCCGCTGCAGGACCATCCTATGGGGACAAAGGCCGCCGTTGGGGCGGCGGCGAAGAGGCGATGGCCTTCGGGCAGTTACTCGGAGCAACCCATGAACGACTACCAGATCCTCGACACGGATGCCGAGAGCATCGACAGTTGCAGTTTGTGTGGCAACACGCACGCCGGCAATTTGGGGCGCTGCCGGAAGGCGAGTTGGCTCAAGGACCGCTTTGCGGAGGGTCTGTGGTACAAGGTGCTCCGCTCGGGGGCGTTCGGCGATGTGGGGATGATCGAGTACGCTCCTGGCGAGCATGCTTGGCAACCTGTGGCGGCAGAGGGCTACCTTGTCATCTACTGCTTGATGGTCAGTGGCAGACAGCACAAAGGGAAAGGCCTTGGGGCTCTCCTCCTGGACAGTTGCCTCAGAGATGCGAAGGAGAGCCAGTGCCGGGGAGTCGCCGTGGTGACCAGTTCCGACAGCTTCATGGCCGGCAACGATCTGTTCCTCAAGGCGGGCTTTGTCTCGGTGGACCGCATCCCGCCCTACGAACTGCTCGTCAAGGAACTCGACAAGACAGCCCCCGACCCCCGCTTCACTGTCGAGAAGGCGGGACTCCTCGAGAGATACGGGAAAGGCCTCACAATTCTGGCTGCCGATCAGTGCCCGTATGTCGCGAAAACGGTGGCGAGGATCGTGGACGCGTGCAAGACGCTGGGTCTTGAGCCACGGGTTGCTCGGGTCGAGACCGCCGAGGCGTCGAGAGAACTGCCGACGCCCTACGGCGTGTTCTGCATCGTGTACGACGGGGAGGTCATCGCGGAGCGTCCGATCAGCGCAACGAGATTCATGAGCATCATGCGCGGGGTCAGCAAGCCGGACGCCACCCGGAGCCCTGGCCCTACCACTTCCTCTTGAGGGTGGAGTAGACCTGTTTCCTAGTGCCAGCCTGCCGATGCCACTCGAGGGCTTGCTCGTTGGCCTCTTTCGCGTGGCGGAGTCCTTCGACAAGGGGGCGGCCCATGGGATCGAAATACCCCGTCTGGCACTTGCCGGTGGCGGTCTTGGTGCCCCCCCAGGTCTCCAGGTATCCGCAGGTCTGCCAGCCGAGAATGAAGGGCAGATTCATGATGCCGCGTAGGTAGACGGCGTACTGCTTGCCCTTGTCCTCCATACTGGGGACAGGCACGCCCTTCACCTTGTCCATGTTGGGCCGGACGAACCCGTAGGCGTGGTCGCCGTTGATGATGGGTTTGCCCGTCAGCTTGTGGATGTGGATCAGCTTCCTCTCGTGGGCGGGGGTGAAGAAGTCGTAGTCCTGGATCAGGATCACATCCACGTACCTCTTCACGATGGCCCAGACCCAGTCGGGCTGGGGTCGGGCGTTCTGGATCTTGTCGCCCAGAATCAGGTGGTTCGGGTCGTGCTTGCGGATGGCATCGTGATGGGCTTTCAGGTATGCCTCGATGATGCGGGCATTCATCAGGGCTTGGTCGGCAGAGCCCCTCTTCTGGTCCGCAGGCATGCCCCATTCCTCGACCCTCAGGAGGGCCTCCCAGGTTGCCGCCTGCACGCCGTACATCTTCGCGGCAGCAGCCGGGGAGCCATACTGCGCCTTGAGGACTTCGACCCACTGCCTCTTCCCCTCGGTCTCGCCGGGGCGCGAAAGGATGTCCATGATCCAGGGATGGTGCTGGAAGCGGCGGACGGGCTTCTTCAGACTATGAATGGTATAGGCGGGCAGGTCGTCGTAGCTGTAGCCCAGCAGGTACTTCGAGTCCCTGTGTTTGGCCGTATAGCGGGCGACGAAGGCGTCGAGTTGCTTCACCCAGGTGGGATCAAAGACGTCCGGGAATCTCTTGTCTCTCGACATCGTCCTTGCCCGTTCTGGGTGGACGTGGCTCATGCGGAGCTTGCCGAAGTAGTAGAGCCCAAGCTCGTTGCAGTGCTCGGTTGGCATGGGGTGGGGATGGTGGAATGCGAGGGTGTTGAATCCCCAAGCCTTGTGGTCCGCCGCGATCAGCTCCAGCCAGGTCTTCGCGCCCGGAGACTGGTAGTCCACGCGCCTGCCCTTGAGAATCCCGCCGCCGATCTTCTCGGCCCAATGCGCCCGGTTATGCTTCGCGAACCGGGCTCCGGGGCCGACATGGTTCATGCCCAGGGGGATGAAGGGGGTGCCGTCGGCGTTGACCATGGACCAAACGCCGTTGGTCTTCTCGACGTGAACGAAGCCCTTGCGCCCGATGATGCTGGAAGCCTGCTCTCCGTTGCCGGGAGCTGGTGCCTTGGCAGCACGGGTCGTTGGCAATGTCGCCTTGATCTGCCGATCCTCAGCCAAGCGCAGCTTCATCGGGTTGGTGGCACTACTCTTGCCGAGGGTCACCGTGTAATCGCCTTTGAATCCCCGGAGTCGCACCATCCCGTTGGCATCGGTGGTCAGCGTCTCGTCGGTCCACCAGCGGTTCTTCATGAGGTACATCCATACCTTGCCGCGCAGGTTCAGGTTGCCGTCGGGGTTGACGATGGCCCGGTCGGCGTTCTTGCCACCCCCTTGGATGGTCCACGCGTGGATTCCGTTCACGAGCTTGTGGCTGAAGAGCACGGTCATCGCCTGTTCCGTCATGGCGGCCTTGGCCTGTTCGCTGCCGATACTGCTCTTCATCTCGAACTCCGTCGCCGCGATCGGCAGATTGAACGTCTCAAAGTACTGGAGACGCCGGTAGATGGTCTCCGGCGGGGTCTTCTTGGCGAATCGGCTCTGGAAGCCGAGCGCCGAGAGGGGAGCGCTCTTGTCGAGGAGGTAGCGGACCTCGTTCGCAGACCGCCTCATGTTCCGGGTGACGTTACCGGGCGCGGGGTCCGAGATCACCTGGTTCTCGTTGAGGTAGAGGAGGGCGTTCCGCTCCTTCGTGTTCTGGCGGGCGATCTTGAACCAGTCCACCATCACGTCCCTGCCAAGCAGATCCTGGATTACATGGTTGGCGCGGGTCTCGTTGATCACGTCCCACTCGAAGACCGGCCACTGCGTCGATGCCTCGTCGGTCATGCGCTCGCAGATCCCCTGGACCTTTCGGGCCTGCTCCGGGGTGAGTTCGTCAAACGGCCTGCGTCGGGTCAGCCTAGATTTCTGGCGCTGGCTGATCTGCCTGTCCAGGTCAGGATTCGGCACGTAGACGAGCTTCGTCAGTTCGTCGGTCAGGAAGTTGCCGAAGTTCCCGCCGGGCCACATCAGGCAGTGCCCCCGCACCGGGATGTCGTGCTCCTGGAACCAAGCGAATAGAGCTGGCAGGTGGGGCATGCTTTTTGCGCGGTTTCTGTACTTCAGATAATTGCCGAAGCCGGCGGTGTTGAACCCCAGGTCGAGGAACATCCTCTTGTACCTCTCCGGCGATGCCCGACGGGATTGCTGGCCCTGCGTTGCTGCGTGCATCCTCGGTCCCGAAACGACGCCGCCAAAGTGGAAGGCATGGCGCTGCTGCCGCACCCGCACCGGCACATTCGGAACTGGCCTGCCCTTGGCGTCCACGATCCGGATCTCCAGCTCCGCCTTGCGCAGTCGGTCGATCCTCTGCTCAGCCTGCTTGCGCCACGGTTCGTCGGCCCGTTGGGCCGCTTCGACGATGTCCTCGATTCCTCCGACGTCTTTCCCGGAGTAGTCCGGGCGGGCGGACGGTGTGGAGTTGGTGCGGGTGGGGCGCGCGCCAGCCGACTGCGCCGTGGACTGTCTCTTCCAGCGCTGTGACCGGATTTCCCGGTACTTGGCCATCTGATCGGGTGTGAGGAGTTTCGCAAGCTCCGCATGGCGAGCTTTGTAGAAGGCCTCTTGTTTGGGCTTCCGCTCCTGCGGCGGCATCTTCTGGAATTCGGCCCACTTCGCGGTCATCGCCCTCTGGATGGCGAGGAACTTCGGCTTCTGCTCCCTGGTGAGATCCAGCTGCTCCAGGAACTGGGCATTCCACGAGTTGCTCTGGGCGTTCTGCTCGCGGCGGTTGGCCGGCTCTTGCGCGGCCACTGACACCGCAACCGAGCTCAATGTCACGAATGCTGTGAGAAGCAAGTACCCGGTTTCTCTCTGCTGATTCATCTCTGTTTCCCATGTATGGGTGAAGCGCGATGGGGGCCTGGTGGCACGTATCAGTCGCCCTGCAGTTGCCATCGCGACGGTGTTTGACGAGGCCGTGGTCCGCAGGCGCGTTCTGTTCCATGCCGATCGATCGCATACACAACGCCGGGACCCTCTGTCTATTGCGGCGAAGCTCGTGCAACGGCGACAGTGGAGACGTAGCGTCGAGGAATGACGAAGTGCGGACGCCGCCTCTCCGCAGCGGGAATCCGTGCTACGTTAGGGTTGCATGACCTTACTCGAAAAACCCCTCAGGGAGGAATCCCCAATGTCCAACGATATGGAACGGCAGCACCGCCTGGCCGTACTGATTGATGCCGACAACGCGCGCCCAGCCATCGTCGACGTACTGATCGCCGAGGTGGCCAAGTACGGCGTAGCCAGCGTCAAACGCATCTACGGCGACTGGACCACCCCCAACCTCGGGGGCTGGAAGACCGTGCTCCTCGAACACTCGATTATCCCTGTCCAGCAGTTCCGCTACACCGTCGGCAAGAACGCCACCGACAGTGCCATGATCATCGACGCCATGGACCTGCTCTACACGGAGCGCTTCGATGGTTTCTGCCTGGTCTCCAGCGATAGCGACTTCACCCGTCTGGCTTCGCGCATCCGCGAGCAGGGCCTGCTGGTCTATGGCTTCGGCGAGCAGAAGACCCCCAAGCCATTTGTCTCGGCCTGCCACAAGTTCATCTTCACCGAGGTCTTGCTGGACGATGCGCACCCAACCACCGACGACCAGCCCAAACGGCAGCCGGTCATGGACCTGCGCCGGGATGCCAAGCTGGTGAACCTGTTCCGCAGTGCCATGGAGGCCGGGTCCGACGACAGCGGCTGGGCTCAGCTCGGCGCCGTGGGCAGCAACATCATGAAGCAGGCCCCCGAGTTCGACCCGCGCAACTACGGCTTCAAGAAACTGGGCGAACTCGTGCAGGCCATCAAGATCTTCGATGTGGACGAGCGCATGCAGGACGACGGCAAGGGGCGCTCCATCTACATCCGCGATCGCCGACGACGCTCCTAGAAGAGATAGGCACCGGCCCAGTTGACTTCGCCTCGGCGGCGTCTAGTTTTCGCGCATCTTCCCAACCGAAAGCTGAGGTGTTTCCCATGCGCTCGATCATGTTCTCGAAGATGCTGAAGGCAAAGACTCCCGAGCAACTGGCCGACCTGGCCGAAGGTTGGGGGCTGGGTGGCTATGATCTCTGTGTCCGCCCCGACTATGCGGTGAATCCCGACAATGCCTCCGAGGTGCTCCCCGGCGTCGTGGCCGACTTTCGTGCCCGTGGGTTGGACATCCCGATGGTGACCGGGAACTTTGATCTGCTCGAGCCCGACCACCCCACCGCCGAACCGATTCTCCAAGCCATGGACAAGGCCGATGTCCGCTTGCTCAAGCTGGGCTACTTCAAGTTCACCCCCGGCGAGCACGACTACCTGGCCGAGGTGAAGCGC
>JABGQJ010001439.1 GCA_018648945.1 Victivallales bacterium | reverse complement strand
GCCGACCGGCAGACCGGCGAGCTCCGGTGCGTTGCCTGTGATGAGGTAGGATCGCGGCGGCAATTCCGTCCCGCCAGCCGCGTAACGCTCGTGGGCGAAGTTGACTGTGACTGCTGCGCCATTGGCGAACGTACTCCGTTGAAGCAGACCGTCCTGGGTCAGGCGCTCGTGGCTCAGCATTTCCGAATAGCCCACGGCTCGGCGCCATCGGCAGACGTTGGTGTAGCATTCCACAAAACGATCCAGATTGCCCCAGAACAGGCCCTGTTGCGGGCCCCACAGTATCCAGGTTGGCATGGAGGCATGAATCATGTGCAACAGGTCTTTTTGAGCCCATAGTTTGGGCATGCGGTGGGTGTTGTCGCCCCAGCGCCAGGTCGTTTCCATGCAGTCATTGTAGACGAGCTGGAACAACGGTACACGGCGTCTTGGGTTGGTACCGTATTCTTCGTATCTCGGTGTGGATTCGCAGGACACGAATGGGATTTCGTGGATGGACTTTGGGTTTGCGAAGAACGCAGCCGTACTCATGATCCCTTCCAGGTAGTCTGCCACGCCGACGGCCCAGTCACGCCCCGTCTCCGACCCCACGATCAGGCCGAGCTCGCCCGAAAGGTATGCGAACTGCGCAACCCGCGTTTCCCGGTCTGTGGTCCGGGTAAGTGGATGGTTGGGATCGTAGCATTCACGCAGTCCGGTCGAGGTCACGCAGTCGAGGAA
>JABGQJ010001438.1 GCA_018648945.1 Victivallales bacterium | reverse complement strand
GTGAACATCAGCGGGCAACCGGACAAGGTGTTCGCGGATCGGTCTAAGGGGAAACCGGTCGAGGTGGGGGTAAACACAGCATTCTCCAAGCGCGAAGTGAAGACGGCGGGCGCGGGGCCGACCAAGACGACGACAGTCGTGTTCAGAAACTACGCTGGTGTCGTCCAGGGAGTGGCGGCGCAACGAGGGCAGGTGGTCGCCGAGGCTTGGATGATCCAGTGGGCCCGGCCAGACCATCCAACTGGCACTGACATTGTGGCGCGCTGCCATGAGCTACTGATGGCCAAGGTGGAGAAGAGCCCGATGGGGGAGTTCACATTCGACTTCCCGCAAGCAGAAGGCATCCCCAAGCTGGTGCCTACGGAGGACGCGGCACGGGGGGCCTTCGGGGGTGCCGAGAAGGTGAGTGCCCGGCTTAGCAGCACTCCGCCAGGCCTCAACGCTCCCGACCCAACGCTGATCTATATGGGTTGTGCAGCCGGGGGGCAGTATTCCGCCCGCAAAGAGAGAAAGGAGGCCAGCTTCAGCGTCGACGTGGTCGGCGTGTTCGACCCGTTCGCAGCCTATGAACGGTGCTTGAAGAAGATCCCCAACAGGCCGATTCAGGGCGACTGGACCGGACGATTCCGGTGGAAGGGCATCAGCGGCAAAGCAAGCGAGGGCGATGGGGGATTGCGGTGCAGCCGCACGCTCTACCATGTCGATGACAAGAAAAAGGAGAA
>JABGQJ010001437.1 GCA_018648945.1 Victivallales bacterium | reverse complement strand
CGGAGAGCCCACCCCATGGCCACCCAACCCAATATCATCCTGGTCACGGCCGACCAGTTGCAGGCCTTCGCCCTCGGCTGCTACGGCAACCCCGATGTGCAGACCCCGAACATCGACCGCCTGGCGGCGGCTGGCGTGCAGTTCCGCTATGGCCTGTCCAACGCCCCCGTCTGCATGGCCGGGCGCTCCGTCCTGCTCTCGGGGCAGCACAACCGCAGTTGCACTGGCGGCGTATCAAACGTCCACTACGAGCATGGTAAGGCTGGTTCCTACCCCATGCCCGAGTATCCGGGCACGGGGCGACCGCATTTCCCGAACACCACCTTGCCCGAACTGCTGCGCGATGCCGGCTACCACACCGCCGCTATTGGCAAGTGGCACATGTACACCTGGCCCGATGTCATCGGCTTCGACCACTACGTCATCCCCCGCACCCACCACATCCACTCGTACCAGCACTATACCGAGAATGGCGGCCCGGAGTTCGTACCTGAGGGCTGGTCCATGGAGTACGAGACCGACCGCGCCGATCAGTTCATCCGCAGTCAGACCGGCGACCAGCCCTTCTTCCTCTACCTCAACTACTCGCCGCCGCATGGCCCCATCGACGACTGCCCGGCGGAGTACCGGGAGATGTACGACCCCGCTCAACTGACCTTGCGCGCCAACGTCGACGAGGCCAACGACTTCCCCAGCGAGCACGACCGGCGCGTCTACCGCTGGGA
>JABGQJ010001436.1 GCA_018648945.1 Victivallales bacterium | reverse complement strand
GGGCCCAAAGGGAAGCGCCTGAAGAACTTCAACGTCTGCCGGGACACCGTCTACGGAACCTGTTGGCAAGGATTGTACTGGAAACTCCAGGGCAACCGGCGGTTCCCCGCCTTGGCCGACAGTTACCAGACCTCCGCCATCAGTTCGGACTACGCCGAACTGGTCGCTCTCGCCTATCCCACGCCGCAGCATCTCGCGTTTCTCAAGGAGACTGCCGGGCTCACCCCCAGCGGCCATGCGGCCGCCACCGCGCTCTTCTACCGCGACACCACCACGCTCGCGCAGGAGCTCCCCCCCTTCTCCTTCCCTGACGTGGTGTTCCCGTACCTCGCCCAAGGCTATCTCCGGCGCGGGGCCAACGGCCGACAGGGCACGGTGGTCCTGAATGCCTCCAACTGGGGCGGTCACCACCACTACGACAGCCTGGACCTCTACCTCTGGCAGGATGGCAAGGAACTCCTCTCGGACCTGGGTTACCTCTGGGACCATCCGGACAAGCCCATGACCTACCGCAGTTTCGCCCACAATCTGGTACTGATCGACGGCAAGAAGCAGAAGAGCAAGGGCCGCGGCGGCTCGTTCCATCTCTACCATGGCGAAGGCAATATCCGCTTCATGGAGGCGTCCTCACGGCCCTACCCCAACGCGCAAGACTACCGCCGGACCGTGGTGCAGATCGACCATGGGCAGTCGGGAGCCTACGTTTTCGATCTGTTCCGTGCCCAAGG
>JABGQJ010001435.1 GCA_018648945.1 Victivallales bacterium | reverse complement strand
CACAGTGTGGCGCGTTCCGCGGCGTATCGGAAGCACGGAGTAGCAGTTACGGCTGGAGATCCGGCGCATGCAGGGGCCACAGGGGCTACCGGTAGACTTTCGTGTCGGGCCCGGGTGGCGGAATTGGCAGACGCGGAGGATTCAAAATCCTCTGGCCGAAAGGTCGTGCGGGTTCAAGTCCCGCCCCGGGCACAACCAGGTGAACAGAAGGGCTGATCGGGCCGAGGCCCCAGGTGTACAGATGGCACGACCGGTTATCGAGAGGCGGCTCTCCGAGATCGCTGAACGCCTGCTACGTCTGCGCTCAGATCTGGCAGTGGCCGATGAGCAGATGGCCCATTTCAGCGAGGAGGCCGACGAGGCCCGCGTCCGTGCACTCGTGTCCGAGACCGCCCTTGCAGACCGGGAACACAGGGGAGCCGATCGTCACGCCAGGGCAATGGAACGACACAGAGCCGACATTCTGGTCGAGATAGAACGCCTGGAGTCCAGTCAGGACGACCTGCTCGACAAGTTGACGGAGGGTCGCTGAGGTGGCGGACAGGGTGAAGGTCGTCATCGCCGAAGATGAGGCGATAATCAGGCTGGACCTGAAGGAGACCCTCATCGAGGAGGGCTACGACGTGGTCGGTGACACAGCGCGCGGCGATCACGCAATCGAACTGGTTGCAGAGCACCAGCCAGACGTTGTGATCCTCGACATAAAGATGCCGGGTCTCGATGGGATC
>JABGQJ010001434.1 GCA_018648945.1 Victivallales bacterium | reverse complement strand
ACCGGCAAGGGTGGGCTGGCAGCGACGCCCCACTTCCAGCGCTGCCAGCAGGCCATGCCAAAGCAGGGATT
Source organism: Victivallales bacterium (assembly GCA_018648945.1). The sequence continues at coordinate 663 of JABGQJ010001434.1, read as the reverse complement.
CGCCTTTAGCTACCTCAGCCCGGTTGCCAGTGGGACAGTCCACGACCTCGTTGTGGCAGCTGCAGCAGCAGACGAGCCGAAGGCCGAAGAGATGGCGGTAGCCATGCTGACCCCGTTGCGCGATCTGTTTTCCTGGTCGGTGTCCCTGCGCACGCCCGATGGCGTGGTGTGTATCGCCAACCAGAGCTCGGGCCTCGCCCAACTCCTGTTGACGCAGAACGCATTGCTGCCCGGGCTGGCTCTTTTGGGAGCGTGGAGTGAGGAGCATGGGACGGGGGGGCAGCGGGTGAACGACGCCTCGAATCTCAAGCAGATGGGAACGGGGCTGATCATGTACAGCATGGACCATGGTGACAGATTCCCCGACGACTTGGGCAAGCTGATGGAGATGGAATACACCAGGGACGGAAAGGTCTACGTCTCTCCCGCATCCGGCACCGTTGCGCCAACCACGGCCGAGGAGGTCCGCGCCGGGCGCTGCGACTATCTCTATTTTGGCAAGGGCCGAACAGAGGCAAACTGTCGTACCGAGCACCCCATCGCCTGCACCAAGCCGGGCTTGCTCAGGAAGGGCCATGTGAATGTCCTCTACGGCGACGGACACGTGGAGAGTCACGAGCAGATGCCCGAGAATGTGAAGAAGCTCATCGAAGCCATGGCGGA
>JABGQJ010001433.1 GCA_018648945.1 Victivallales bacterium | reverse complement strand
GTGGATACGTCCCGGATGCCCCGCTTTCTCAATGGCATGCCCTCGGGCTTGCGTTTCCCATCGTGCGGTGCCAGGACGATGACGGGCATGTTGCCGCATTCGTAGATCACCAGTTCGTCGGTGACCGGCGGTTCCGGGAGACCGTTCCTGGCGTCCCCTGCCGAGCCCAGATCTGCACAGAAGGCTGCCATGGCGAGAGCAGACAGCGGAATGGATGGGAGTATCCTCATCGTGACGGGGCCTCGTCTGCCAGCTGGGAGCTCCTGCCAGGCGTTTCGCCTGCACCCAACGCCATCGACAGAATCCGGTCCCCGGGCAGGCTACTCCCCTCGCTTCATAGCCGACATGACGGAGGTGACGAAGAGCCCAAATCCCAACCCCGCGAGTATGCTGCCAACGAAGAAAAGAGCAGACTGGTGAAGGAAGAAGAACCCCACGCCAGTCCCCATGAGCACGCCGCCGCCGATGGCCCAGGTGCCTTTGTCGTCGTCTTTGTTTGTGTCGCTCATTCCAGACCATCTCCTGTTCAGTGGGGTTCGCTCGGGTTGATGTGTACCAACCAGAGAATCTGACACTGTGCGCGTGAGAACGGGTCGAGATGCGTGGTCGTAGGGACGACCGCCCATGCCCTACAACAGACTAGCGCTGGGAGTCGGCCGGTGCAAGGTCGCAGCACCTGGGTGGGTGATGCCTCAGTCACGGGTGGGGTCCGGAAACGGGGCCAGCCCCGCGCCCC
>JABGQJ010001432.1 GCA_018648945.1 Victivallales bacterium | reverse complement strand
GTTCACCGATGGCAGCGGCACCACCCCCTATATCCTCTACACCTATTCCGCCTCCCCCGGTACCAGCTGGCAGTACCTCTCCTTCGACAAGTCTGACGGCAAGACCGTGACCATTGAGAACACCGGCGCTGGCACCACCATCGTCGTCGATCACTACATGGGCCCCACCACCGACAACTGGATGGGAGGGGATACCAGTGAAAATGAGAATCCAGGCGCCGTCAACTGGGCCAATGGCACGCCCGCTCGGGACTTGACCAGCGCCCTTGCCGCGCCGGAAGCCGGCGGCGTGCTCGTGAACTGGCAGACCAGCCTTGAGGACGGCGTCTGCACCTATCGGGTCATGCGCCGTGAAGAGAGAGTCTGGGTCGAGGCCGGACAAGTGTTCGCCGAAGCCGAGCCGTTCCAGGGCGCGGCGTACGAGTACCTGGACCGCGCGGCTGTTCCCAGGCAGCTCTGCGACTACCGGCTGGACGTGGTGGACAACGATGGCACTACGCGCAGTTGGGATCTGGGGCGCATCGCCGCCGTCGCCGTGGCCAGAGAAGCCATGCCAGCGGCCAGGACCACCTTCATAGCCCCCCAACGGTGTGCTGCGATCCTGACCAGGCTCCCCGATCGGCCCGCAACAGGTTTCAGTAACCGGCGTGAAAGCTGTGTCAGGGTTATATCCCTGGATATGACCCCCAGGGGCTTTTCAGAAGCGGTCACCGGATAGGAAACCGTCACCATAATGCCG
>JABGQJ010001431.1 GCA_018648945.1 Victivallales bacterium | reverse complement strand
CTCCGCTATCTGGAGGCCAGCAACTGCTTGGCTTCGCGCTGCATGTGCAGGAATTCCGACCAGGCAGCGGTGACGGATATTCTGGTGAGCAACAGGTCGTTGGGGGTGACAAACGGCTCCGGGAACAACTCGTGTAGGGCTTCAAGATACGGCGAGTCGGCAAGGCGCAGTTCCAAGCGAATCGGGCCGGCGAAGACCAGTGGGTTCACTGGCGGGTGGGAGGAGAGGATCTCCTTGGCGGCTGCCTCGATGAGCTGGGCGGTCCGTCGTGGCGAATAGCAGAGCGCAGCGGTCTCGCCCATGGCCTCCTTGACGGTGACGGTGTGTACGCCGGGCAGGATGGCTTCGGCTTCAGCCATGCCCGCGGAGTCGCCAGTGATCAGCCAGACGGGCACGCCGAAATCGCCGGCGATGGCGGCTTCCACGCCGATCTCGCCGACCTCGAAGCCATTGATGGCAATACGCAGATTCTTGCGCGAGTAACTGTGGGGGAGCAGCGCTCCCGCCACGCCGGACCGAGCGTGGAAGCCGATCATGAGCATCGCATCGAAGCTGGCATCGATGCCGCCCCAGTCGGGCTGGTAGTCAGGCTTGCCGCAGATGACGCTCACCGACTCGGGCAGGTTGTCCAGCACGACGTTCCGGCCATCGGTGTGTTCGTCGTAGATCACGATCTCATGGCCGCCGGTGGCGAGGAGACCACTGATTGCCGCGTCCAGATCATTCATCAGCATGGCTTGG
>JABGQJ010001430.1 GCA_018648945.1 Victivallales bacterium | reverse complement strand
CCTTTCGCAAGGAAGAGGTTTTGGTGCGGGTGCAGACTCACCTGGAGAAAGCCCGGCTGACGCGAGCGCTGCAGGAAAAGAACCGCGCCCTCGAAGAGGAAATCGCCCGACGCCTGCAGGCCACCAGCGAGCGCAACCACCTGGCTGAGCAGCTGTCGCACATCTCCAGGCGCGAGACTGAGCGCTGGGGGGTGGCCGGCTTTGTCGCCCGTAGCCAGACCATGCAACAGATGTTCTACGAGGTCGATCTGCTGCAAAGCGCCAACAGCACGGCGGCGCTGATCGTCGGCGAGAGCGGCACCGGCAAGGAGTTGGTCGCCCGGGCGATTCACTTTGGTGGCCCCGGAGTCGAGGCTCCCTTTATTCCGGTCAACTGCGCGGCCATCCCGGCCAACCTGGCCGAATCCCAGTTCTTCGGCCACGTCAAAGGCGCCTTCACCGGTGCCGAAGAAGATCGCATCGGCTACTTTGGGCTGGCCGATGGCGGCACTCTGTTCCTGGACGAGGTCGGCGAGATGCCCGTCGAGATCCAGCCCAAGCTGCTGCGCGCGCTGGAGGACGGACGCATCGTCCCGGTCGGCGGCAAAGAGGAGCGGGGGGTGGAGGTGCGCACCATCGCCGCCACCAACGCGGATCTGCAGGCCAGTATGGCCGAGGGCACTTTCCGCAGGGATCTCTACTACCGTCTGGCCCGCTTTACCCTACAGGTGCCCCCCCTGCGCCAGCGCCGCGAAGACATTCCC
>JABGQJ010000143.1 GCA_018648945.1 Victivallales bacterium | reverse complement strand
GACCACGTTGTGGGCATAGGAGCTGCCGCTCTTGTATACCTCGCTATCGTTGCCGTAGCCGCTGTCAATCACCAGATCGGCCCCGTAGGCGCGAAGGGTGAACGTCCCCTTGTCGCACTGGTCGTGCCCGGCAGCGTGGGGCCCGGCCTCCACGGCAAGATGCCAGTCCTGCGGCCCGAATCCGGTGCGGGAGACTGTCATGCCACGCCCCCGGAAGTGCTGTGCCAAGGGCAACGCCTGGGCCGGATCCAGCGCCGGGAATGGACGGTAGAAGAGCAGGTAGCCCAGGCAGCGCGGGCCGTCGTACCCAGCAGGCGTGCCCCGGCCAGGGCCGTTCGTCCAGACCCAGCCCATGAGTCCGGCCAGCGTGCTGTAGCTCAATTGGCGTTGACCGGGAGCTTCCGAGAACTGGGCGAGCATGTCCAGGGGACGGGCAGCGGTCGGGCTGGGGAGTCGTTCGCCCGGTCGGGGGGGATCTGCCTTGGCCAGTTCCGCGAGTCGACCGCAGGCGTAGGTGTAGACGGGCCACGGGGCCTGGCCATGCCCGCAGTCGGACAAGTTGTTCCAGCGACCGCCGCCGGGCAGCGTCTCCGCCACGAGCCAAGGAGGACAAAGGTCGTAGTTGGAGGCCACGAAGAGGTCGCCCCGCCCCTGCCGACGCAGCAACTCGATGAACTGCACGCCCCCGCCGATGCCGTAGCCGATGTAGCTGGGACCTTCATGACCGCAGCCATCCTCGTCGATGCCCAACGTCAGGTAGTCACGCAGATGTCGGCGACAGTCGAAGATGATGGCCTTCTCGGGAGCCCGGGTCTCGCCTTCCAGGGCCAGCATGGCGATGCCTGCCGCGCCCATCAGGCCAGGATCCCAGTTCCAGACCCGGCTGAGCGGACGGCGTCCCCAGCCGTGGCTCTGGCTCTTCGCGTGGATATCGAGCGCGAAGCCCAAGAGGGTCGTTTTCACCTCGCTTCGTTCATCTGGGGTCATCAGGTCGTGCGTCCAGTCGTAGGCGAAGGCGAGACCGCGGACGTAGAAGGTGCGGGTGTAGTAGAAGCCCTCGTTGATCAACGGGTTGTCCACAGTCAGTTCCTTGGCCATGCGCACGGCGAGGTCAGCGGCGCGCCGCCCGTACTTCTCGTCGCCGGTCAAGCGGTAGGCAGCGCCAAGGGTCTCCAGCGGCGTGACGGCGGGATACAGGCAGCCTTCGAAGTTCCCCCGGCGGGTATGCGGGTGCTTCTCCTCGCTTTCCTCGCGGAAGTTGAGCACCTTGGCCCAGCGGGCATCTACGGACTGGTTCTTGATCTCCGCATCGGCGAGCTGGATAATGCGATCCCGGGCCACGGCCAGGGCCGGGTACTTGGCGGTATCGGCGTGCAGGGCGACCACTTCCGCGTCGCTCAGCAGGAGACGGGGGTGGGCACTGCCGGTGATTCTGTCTGCCGGCAGGAGTTCCCGGCGGAGCTTCTCGCGGGCCAAGCGTTTGCCCATGGGTGCCGCCGTTTCCGCGTCAAGGATCGTGAGTCCACCAATCTCGAAGGATGTGATCTTCCGGTCCCCCGTCTCAGCGAGGAACTGAAGGCGGACATTGCCTGTCAACTGGGCCGGGGTGAAGGCTTTGCGCGGACCACGCTCCTGGTTCATGGTGGCAAAGTCGACGAAGAACTCCACCCACTCCCCCTGGCTGTCGCGCAGTTGCCCTAGGTCCGCGCGGAAGTAACTGGGCTCTCCATCCGCGTCGAAGAACACCACGTGGGACATCAGGCCAGCACCCTCCTTGGCGCGATAGAATCCGTGCACGCCGGCCGCCTTGGCGTAGTCGGCCTCCGGGAACGCGCGGTTGATCCACCCGTAGCCGAACTCCACAGGATCGATGGTCAGCTTAAGCGCCCCGCCAGGCAGCGAATCCGCCGCCGGAACGGGCACGACCACGGTGTTGGTCTTGTGTCCCCAGACACTGATGTCCTCCGTGTCCAGCGCAAAGCGCAGGACGGGTTCAGCGAGGACAAGGGAGGACAGGAGCAGGGCGCAGCAGAGGAAGGGGTGTCTCATTCTTCCTCTCCTGAGGAGTCGGGAGCGATAAGCGCCATCAACAGGTCGGCGGGGATCTGGTGGGCTTCGCGGTCCGGATGGTTCAGGCCATTGGCCAGCATGGCCGTGGTGTCCACGCCCGCCTCGGCCAGTTCTTCCCAAGCGCGGTAGACGTCCGCCACCGGGCAACCACACTCGGCGGCGACCGCGCGCACGTCATCGGCGTACCGCCCCAATAGGCCGCTGTTCTGGATCGCGGCGAATCTGGCCGGCAAGTTCGCGGCCCGGTGCACGTCGGCCACGGCCTCGCCCGCATCGCCGCTGTTCATGAAGCTGGGGGTCAGGAAGACGAGGTCGGCCTCCGTGTGTTCCCGCAGCGCCTGGGCGATCCCCCGCAGGGCGGTTGCGAACCGGGAGCGCCCTTCCTCGCCGCTATTGGCGTCATTCAGCCCAAAGGCGATGGTGACCAGATCGGGATTGTGCTGGATCACGTCGGCTTCCAGGCGGGCGAGGCCGCCGGGGGCGGAGTCGCCGCCGATCCCCACGTTCAGAACATTGAAAATGCAGCGTGGCCAGCGCGCCTCAAGTTGGGCCTTGAGGCGAGCGTGGTAGACCGCCGCGAAGTCATAGGTCTGCAATTCAAAGATGCCAGCCGTGACGCTATCACCCAAGGCTACGACGGTAACGGGGCGGGCCCGCAGGTCCGCCATCTTCTCGTCGATCCGTCGGCGCAGACGCTCAAGCATGGGAGACCTCCAGGGAAGGACAGGGCCGCCGAATGCCTACGCGCCTTCGGCCTTGGCCCCGCCGGGAAGTTCGTTGGTGGTGTGCTTGCACTTGGGGTACTTGGAGCAGCCGTAGAAGACACCGCGCCGCGATTGCCGTTCCACCATGGGTTCGCCGCATTCGGGACACGCCACGTCCAGCTTCTTGGGCGCGGTCTTGGGCTGGATCCCAAGCTTCGCGAACTTCTCGGCAAACCCGGGAATCTGCTCGGAGTATTTGGGCAGCATCCGGCGCAAGGCCGCAATCTGGCGGGGCGAAAGGCTCTTCTTGGCGCGGAACTGGTCCCGGAGGGAATCGGCGAACTCATGGTCGTCGAAGGTGCGCTTCCCGCGCTTCACCGGCTCGGCCCATTTCTCGACGCCCTCCAGCATGGCCAGCATGCCGGTGACCGCCTCCCGCTCCTCGTCCGAGAGCGACTCGCCTGCGGTGGCCTCGATCTCGAAGCGTTTGGCAAGCTCATCGAAGCCGGGGATCTGCTCGCGGTACTTCAGCGCCAGCCGCTTCATGGCATTGGTCTGCGCCGGACTCAGGGCCTTGCCGCCTTCCACCTGGGAAAGGAGGGAGTCCCTGAACTTCTTGTCATCGTAGGTGCGCTTCCCGCGCTTGGCCGGTTCCGCCCATTCGGCAACCACATCCAGCACCTTCACTAACGCCAACTGCTCCGGGTCCGCCTCGCCGGCTTCGGCCTGTTGCCGGGCCTGTTCGGCCTGGGCCGTCTGGAACTCGGCAATGGCATCGGTCAGGCCGAGCTCCTCGGCGCAAGCGGCAAGACCGGGAAGCCGGTCGGCATAGCGTGCGGCCATGGCCAACAGGGCCTTCCACTGGCGCTCGCTGAGATCCTTCTGCTTCTCGGTCACCTGCGCCAGAAGGGAGGCGTGGAACTTGGCGTCGTCATAGGTGCGGCGCCCGCGGGTGACTGGGGGCTCCCAGGCCAGATCCTCGGGGAACAGCTGCAGCACCGGCAGGGCCGTCTCACCCTTGGCCGTGCCCACCCGGTCGCGGGCGCTCACCCACTGCCGGAAGTGATCGTAGAAATCCTGGAGCATCTCCGTCCAGTTGGCCTTCCCCTCCTCCACTTGGTCCAGGCGCTCCTCCATGCTGGCGGTGAAGCCGACATCGAACAACTCGGGCATGCGGTCGACGAGGAAGTCGTTGACCTTGAATCCGAGGGGGGAAGGAACCAGTCGGCCCTTGTCCTTGTTCACGTACTCCCGGGTCTGAATCATATTCACGGTGGCGGCGTAGGTGGACGGTCGACCGACACCGTTCGCCTCCATCGCCCGCACCAGTGTGGCTTCGGAGAACCGTTTGGGGGGCTGGGTGAAGCACTGCTCGCGGGTCAGCTCGCAGAGATCGCAGGGAAGACCGACCTTGAGAGGCGGCAGGCGCTTGGCGGTCTGAGGAGCGTTGGGATCCGCGCTGTCCTCCTTGCCCACGTCGCTGATGTTGTAGACCACCTGGTAGCCAGCGAACAGGGTCTCGCGAGCCGAGGCCCGAAAGATGTACTTGTGGGTCAACGGGAGAGCGGCGAGGGCCTGGCCGCGCAGCGCCTCGATCTCGATCACATGGTCCAGCTGCTTGGCCGGGGCCATCTGACTGGCCACGAAGCGCTGCCAGATGAGGCGGTAGAGCTTCAGCTGACGGGGATCAAGCTGCCTGGCCAGGCTGTCCGGGGTCCGGGTCACATCGGTCGGGCGAATAGCCTCATGCGCTTCCTGAGCGCTCTTGCCGGCGCGGTAGGCGTTGGGCTTGGCAGGCACATAGTCCGGGCCGTAGGTTGCGCCGATGAAGTCCCGGGCCTGGCCCTGGGCTTCCTTCGAGATATTGAACGAGTCGGTTCTCATATAGGTGATCAGGCCAACCGGGCCGCCGCCGCCCAGCTCGATGCCTTCGTAGAGCTGCTGGGCAATGCGCATGGTCTGGCTGGTGCCGATCCGCAGATTGCTGCTGGCCGCCTGCTGCAGGGTACTGGTAATGAAGGGAGGTGCGGCCCGCTGGCGACGCGGTTTGGAGGCCACCTTGGAGACCTGGTAGTCCGCCGTCTCCAACTCGCCAGCCATGGTGTTGGCCATCTCCTCGCTGCCGACATTCGGCTTCTTGCCGTCGAGCAAGGCCAGGCGGGTCTTGAGCGATGCCTTGGGGTCGCGGGTTTCGAAGATTGCGTCCAGGTTCCAGTATTCCCGCGGCTCGAAGCCGAGGATTTCCCGTTCCCGCTCGCAGACCAGGCGCAGGGCCACGGACTGCACGCGCCCGGCGCTAGTGCCACGGGCCACCTCGCGCCAGAGCATCGGGCTCACCTGGTAGCCGACCAGACGGTCCAGCACGCGCCGCGCCTGCTGGGCATCCACCAGGTCCTCGGCGATCTCGCCGGGGTTCTCGAAGGCTTCATGGATCGCGCGCTCGGTGATCTCATGGAACGCGACCCGATGGAACGTGCCTTTAGTGGCGCTCTTCATGGCCTCGCGGAGATGCCAGGCAATGGCCTCGCCTTCGCGGTCAGGGTCCGTTGCGAGGTAGATGTTCTCGGCGCCCTTGGCGGCCTTGCGCAGATCCTTGAGCACGCGCTTGCCGTTGTCGGTGGGCACGTACTGCGGTTGGAACCCATGCTGCAGATCGACGCCCAACGAGGAGGACGGCAGATCCCGCACATGGCCCATGGAGGCCATGACGGTGAAGTCATCCTTGCCGATGTACCGCTCGATCGTCCGCCCTTTCGACGGCGATTCCACAACTACTAGTGACTTGCTCATTCAATCCTCGGTTATTGGGCGACCACACCACCGCCGCTCCGCGCGACCCTACGGCCGGGAAGTTGCTTGACCAAGCGCTTCATCTCCAGTAGGAGAAGCGTGCCTAGTACCTGGGCAGGGGGCTCGCCAGTGGCCACGATCAGTGCGTCGATGGCCGTTTCATTTTCGTCCAGAAAAGACAGTATCTTGCGCTCAATATCACTCAAGGTCAAGTCGTTGGCTAGCTCTCTGCTCGGAATGGGGGCCTTTGCGGACTCCACGGCGAGGTCGAGTCCAGGTAGGCCAGCGAACTCTTCGGCCACGTCCTGGAAGGTCTCCACTAATCGTGCGCCATCGCGGATCAAGGCGTGGCAGCCGCGGGATTGCGGGGAGTCCACACGTCCCGGCACGGCGAACACAGTCCGTCCCTGATCCAGGGCCGAGGCGGCCGTGATCAGGGAGCCGGACTTCAGCCCGGCCTCCACCACGATGGTGCCACGCGTCAGTCCCGAAATGATCCGATTGCGCATGGGAAAATTGCGCTTGTCCGGGCGACAGGTCATGGGGAACTCCGTTACCAGAGCCCCGCCTTCCTCGACGATCCGCCGGGCCAGGGGCAGATTGTCCTGGGGATACATGTGGGCAAGGCCACAACCCAGCACCGCAACGGTCGTGCCCCCGGCCTCGACGGTCGCCCGATGGGCCATCGTGTCGATTCCCCGGGCCAACCCGGAGACCACGGGCCAGCCCGCGACCGCACAGGCCGTGGCCAGGCGACTTGCGACACCGGTGCCATACGTGGTGGTCCGTCGGCTTCCCACGATGGAGATACCGCCTCGCGTTCGCGCCAGGGCAGCCGGATCACCGCGTAGATACAGGCACAGGGGGGGATCGTGGATCTCGGCCAACAGCGCGGGATAGTCCGGGTCGTCGCGGGTCAGCACCAGAACGCCGGCCTGCTCGATCATCTCCAGTTCCCGTGCGGGATCGCACTGGTCGGCCCAGCCCGAAATCACCCCCGCAAGCTTCCCGCCAATGCCGGGAACCCGGGCCAGTTCCGCCGCCGAGGCGGCAAGAACCGCCTCCGGGGACGGGAAAAGACTCAGCAACTGGGCCACCCGCAAGGGCCCGATGCCAGGCAGCAAGTTCAGGATCAGATAAGCACGCCGACTGTCCACACGTCACTCCTCCTAGGCCGTCGCCAGCACCATCGTCAAATACACAATCACACAGACTTACAAATGTAGTGGCCGGCGGAACCCGGGTCAACCGCACCATGCGGCGTTGCGGTCTAGCCATGTGGTCAGCGAGAGGCACCCTCGCACGATCTGAAAGCCGAGTCTGGTTGGCTCGTCCGGATATGCTGTATCAACCAGACGAGGATCGGTCGCCACGGACAGCGGGAGGAACGGGAGAAGGGCCGGACCAGAACAGAAAGGAAAGAAGATCAGGAGGACCTGTGCAGGGCGATTGCGGACTTGCTCGCACGCATCGTGCACGAGGGAAGTGTGCGTGGCGGAAGATCCGAGAGGAACACCTACGGCTTCCAGCTTTGGCTCCTCGGGAGTCACTGGCGTGACCTGCGGTACCAGTTCTCTGAGGACGGATACCTCGAATCGGTGGAGGTGATCAGCCGCAGACGGAATCACTGAGGCCCCCATTGCGGGACAGAGCTACTCACTGAGCCAGCTCGATTCCCAGCGCGTAGCCATGGGAAGAGACTTGGGCGGGGAGATGCACGAGCAGCCCCTCTGGGGTCTCCTCCCAGAGAACAAGCGCGTCCGATCCCAACATGCGAACGTTGGCGACTGGCACATCCCTCATTGAGCATACCAGGGCTCTCTGGTCCTCAGGATACGCGAGGGCAATGGCGTACACGTTCCAGTCTTTCCTGGTGAACCAGATATCCTGGGGGGCGAAGGTCGCCTGGAAGCCCTGCTTCTCGCGCTGGCCCGTGCCCTTGCGGGTGAGCTCCGTCGGTCCCTCGCGGGAGACGGTCCAGGCGCGCGTCCCGTAGATGGCGTCGCCATTGACGCCGAGCCACTTGCCGACCTCGCGCAGGATTCGCACACTCTCCGCAGGGATGGACCCCTCACCATCGGGACCCACGTTTAGCAGGTAGTTGCCGCCCCGGCTGACCACATCGATCAGCCAGGAAAGGACTTCGACGGGGCACTTCCAGTCGTGGTCGTAGCTCCTGTACCCCCACGAATTGTTCATCGTCCCGGAGGTTTCCCAGTACGCCTTGCCCAGTTCCTCGGGGTCCGGCACATGGTTGTCCCCGGCGCTCTGGTAGTCGCCCAGATCGCGGGGGAGTTCATCGTTACTGAGCCGGGACTGGACGAGCGTCTGCGGCGCGTGCCGGCAGATCGCCCGGTAGAAGTCCAGGCTCTTCTCCTCGGGGATGTACCCGGCGCCATCGAACCAGACGAGGAAGAGGTCCGGATAGCGTTCGGCCAACTCCTCCACTTGGGGCAGGGACTTGTTCTGCAAGTAGTCGTCGAAGGGCCTGGGCGAGGGATCCCAGTCATTGGAGCCGATCTTCCTCAGACCCGTCGGCTCAGTCGTATACTGCAGTCCGAAATCGCCACCGTCATGCCAGTCCAAGGTGTGGGAGTAGTAGACGCCAAACCGCACGCCATTCTGGGCACAGGCATCGTGCAGTTCCCCGACCACGTCCCGCCCGAAGGGGCTGCCGTCAACCACGTTGAAGTCGCTCACCTTGGAGCCGTAAAGGGCAAAGCCGTCGTGGTGCTTCGACGTGATGACCATGTACTTCATCCCCGCATCGGCGGCGATCTGGGCCCATTCCTCCGCATCGAACTTCACGGGGTTGAAGCTCTCCGCCAACTCCGCATATTCGGCCCTCGGGATGGACCGGCGCCGCATGATCCACTCGGCCACCGTTGGCCCGACGCCATCCTCCTCCATGCGCTGCCCCTTCCAGACACCACCGGGAATGGCGTAGAGGCCCCAGTGGATGAACATGCCGAACTTGGCTTCGTTGAAAGCGGTCAACGCGTCGGCCTTGGCGGCATGCATCTGCGCCCATTCGGCGAGGCGTTCTTCCGGAGTTCTCGGTTGGGCCATTATCTGCCTTCTGGACGTCCCACGACGGGCTCTTGATTCCTGTCCATATCAATCCGCGGGGTCGTTGCCATCAAGTCTGAAATCCCACCAAACGTCTTGACGATGGCCTGGTAGTCAGGATCGCTCTTCGACCCAAACACCGCTTTGCCACATGCCTGCGTTCCTCCCGCTGCGATGGCGAGGGGCGCCAGGAGGAAGCGGTTGTTCTCGATCCCGGTGACCCGCACGTAGGGCTGCCGAGGGACGCCCTGCTTGTGGCACGATATGCAGCGCCTTTGGGCCACGTCCCGCAGGACGGCGTCGAGCGCCTTCGGATAGAGGCGGCGGCAACCGGGCAGATCGTTGTGCCGCGAGGTCGCCGTGCCGTAGTAGGGGACATTGAGGTCGATCCAGGCGAAGACCGTCCGTCTGTCGCTCTCCTCAAGATGAACACGCTTCTGCCCGTTCCGGTCGGGATGGCCGGAAAGGACGATATCGGCCAGTTTGCTGGCGGGCGATCCCCAATACCCGGGCGTCACCTGCAGAATATTGGCCTCCATGCCGTTGAAGGTGGGTATCCATTTCGTGTAGGGGTTCTGGCCGGGCTTGCCCTGGCGTGCCAGCGTCTCGTAGGCCACGTTGAAGAAGTCGGTCTTGTCGCCGCTGAGATCGACGCCTCCGGCTCGCTTTCCAGGGCGGTGACAGGCAACGCAGTTCCTGTCCAGGATAGGCTGCACTGTGTGCGCGAAGCTGAACCCCCTGACTCCCCACCTGGGCTTCTCCAACTCCTGCGCGGGGCGCAGGGCGGCCAGCGGTCTGCGTGTGTTCCCCGGCGACGCGTGATTGCGGTCCGCATGGCACCCGATACAGCTCTGCCGTTCACCCGGCATGAGGTGGGTGAAGCTCCGCATTCTCTGCATGGCCCTGCCATGTTCATCCAGCGCCATGAAGTAGATCGGCAATCCCGCCGGGACCTTGAAATGGGCCGAGCCGTCCGCCTCGACCTTCGCGTATCCCCAGACCTTCTTCGGCGCGTAGGTGGCACCGCAGGACACGACAGGGAACTGGAAGCCGAAGGCCCGGCGCTTCGTGTCGGCGAACCGACTCTTCTCCATTTCCTGCACAACCGCCAGGGACTTGATCCCGCCTCGCTTCACATGAGGCGCCAGCCCGCTGTAGACGTCCTGCAGGACGAGTGTCGCCCAGGGCCCGGAATCGCGGGCGATGGTGGACGCACGCAGAGGCGGACGCAGCCTGCCCTTGACCGGGCGGGCGGTGTAGTAGCCCAGCGGTCCCTCCTTCCTGAGGATGGTCACTTGCTGCTTCCCCGCATAGTCACGCAGGAGAACCGTGCCGTCCCTGGTCACCAGGAAGTGCCTGTCATCGACCGGGAAGGGACTCTCGTAGGGGCCCCTGACGCTGTTCCCGCTGCCCTGGTTGACCAGCCCCACACCGATCTCGGGGGTGAGGTTGGTGATGGCGGCCTGCGTGTTGCTGCCCTTGGCGCGGTCGATGATGCCGATCCCCCCGCGACACGGGCCGTTGTGGGAGGTAAGGACGCAGAGGACTCTGCCGGTGCCCGGGATCTCCCGCGCCTCCATGAAGGTGGCGGGGCTCAGCACCCGGTTGCCGAAGTAACCGGCCAACCCCGTGCCATCCTGGCTGATCGTCCACAGGCTCTGGATGGGAATCGCCGGCCGATCGACGTACTCCCAGCGACTGTAGAGAATCCGCCCGTCGTCCATCACGGACGGGGTGAAGTCGTTGAGGTAGTTCGCCGACAGGCGCACGAGGTCACTGCCATCGGCAGCGCAACGGTAGAGGATGGGGGTGGTTGTGGTCCAGCAGTAGGCGAACGCGGGCTTCCGGTCCGACAGGAAGGCGATGCCGCCGTCGGGTAGCCAGCAACAGTTGAAGTTGTTGGACTCGTGGTCGGTCACCTGTCGCAGATTGGTGCCATCGACGCTGATCGTGTAGATCTGAAACGTCCCGGACAGGCGCCGCTTCCAGCTGAACATCATGGTCTTCCCGTCAAAGGAGATGTTGCTGTCCAGGACGATGCCCTCGGAGGAGTCCACCAACTCCTTCAGCTCCCCGACATCTCCATTCATCGTGTAGAGGTACAGCCCCCCGCCCGCTCTCAGTCCTTCCTGATGGTACGTATAGACATGGCTTGGGTTCACTGCCTGGCGCTTGATCACCACGAGTTGCGTGAAACCAAGCTCGCCGGAAAGGAGCGCGGCCCGGAGCGCAGCCGATTCGGGGACCTTCGCATCTGGCACAGCACGACGAGGCGGGACGGGAGCTTCAGCGAGGAACGTGCCCAAGACCGAATCAGGCGGCGATGCCGAGTAGATCCGTATCTCTGAGGCACCAGGGTTTGAGCCACCGTGGGAACTGGTGAACCACAGCGTGATGACCTTCGTACTTGCGGATCGCGCCAGCCTGATCCGCTGCGGCCCGTGTCCCCTCTTGAGCGTCCCCTTCAACACGCGCTTCGCCTCCGGCCCCACGCGGACCTCGTAGTCCTTCCAGTTCTCCCCCCACTGCCAGGCCGTGCGACCATAGTAGACAATCTCCGCGACTTCGACCGGCGCCGGCCAGACGAAGGTCAGGCTCACGCCGCCCGGGAACTGGTTCCCCTTCACACACCAGGCCTTCCCCACGTCACCATGTTTCATGGGTCTGGGGACCACGTCGTCCGCTACGTTCTGTGCCTTGTACCCCTCGCTGTGCACGGAACTGGCCGTGATCGTCGCCTGCGGCGCCAGATTGACCGGCGTGGCGTTCGCATCGGCGGCCTGGGAAGGAAGCAGCGGCGGGAGAATCGCCGCCACAGCGATGATGGCGAGTAGGCTTGTTCGCCTTCCACGCAAGAGCCTATGTCGAGAGCGTGTATCCATAGCAACCGAAGAGCATCCATCAGTGGAAAGCAGAATTGTCCGAACGCTAGCGCGCGGCAACACGGCGCGCAAGGGATTGGCGGAAGACGGGCGCAAAGCGGGGGCCTCAGGCGGCCCATATGCACCACCACCAGCACCGCACCCGACGGCACCTCCCAGGTAGGCGCGACGGGCCCCGGTGCGCAGGGAATTACAGACCTGGCGACAGAGAGACGCCCCAGGCCGCGCAACAGCGCCCAAAGACCGTCCACCGGGGCCCGGCGGACCTACCCGTCTGGCATACGCGGGAACCAGCTAGGCACGGCGGGCCCCGGTGCGCAGAGAACTCCAGATCTGGCGACATGGATGCTGGCGAGTGGCAATGCGGGGCTCCCGCGAGAACCAATCATCGCCCTTGCTTCCGGAAAGCGCTGGGGCTGATCCCGGTCTGGCGGGAGAAGACGCGGCTGAAGTAGAAGGCGTTGGCGTACCCAACCCGGGCGGCGACTTCCGCGACGGAGAGAACGGCCATCAGCAGCAACTCGCGAGCCTGTGCGATGCGGCGGGTCTCCAGGTAGCGCATGGGGGACACGCCGACTTGCTCGCGGAAGGCGTGGGCCAGGCGGGAACGCGAGAGGCCGGCAATGCGGGCCAGTCTGGGTAGAGTCACGCTGTCACCGAGATGCTCGCAAAGGTACGCCAGAGCGGCACGGACGGGGGCCGAAAGCTGAGCGGTCGCGTTGGCTGGGTTGGCCATGTCGCAGCGCAACAACGCCTCCTCCAGGGAGTTCATCGCGAAAGCCTCCCGCCGAGGGAGCGGGCCTTGGCGCACCTCGATGGCGTGAGCGAGGCATGCCTCGACGCGCTGCCGTTGCGGCCGGTCGGCCACGTGTACCGCGCGGATGCCGGGAGCTCGTGCGAGCCAACGCAGCCACTCCACCCAGTGCGGGGCGGCGCGCGAGTTCCTTCCCTCGCCGACAAGGAAGGACATGTGCTGGATGTGCTCCATCCCATCCGCCACAGCAGGATTTTGCATGTTTTTGGCCATTTCATGCATTCGAGATGTTCCCTTGCAGCAGTATCGTTGATCTATCAAGTGGATCAAGCGACCCAACTGCGCGTCCCCCTAAGGAGCCCTTCCCATGGCCAAGCAGATCAAGTGGGGCATTCTCGGCCCTGGCAGAATCTCTCACAAGTTCGCGGCCGCCGTTGCTGCCCTGCCGGATGGAGAGGTGATCGCGGTGGGGTCACGCTCGGCGGAACGCGCCGCCGCCTTTGCGGAAACGCATGGCATCGCCAATGCCCACGGCAGCTACGCGGAACTGGCGGCTGACTCGGACGTGGACATGGTCTACGTGTCCAGCCCGCATGTGGGACATGCCGACCACGCCTGCCTCTGCCTCGAAGCAGGGAAAGGTGTGCTCTGCGAGAAGCCCATGTTCATCAACGCCGCCGGGGTGCAGCGGATGCGCGATTGCGCGCAAGCCAATGGCCAGTTCCTCATGGAGGCCATGTGGACCCGGTTCCTCCCGGTCACGGTGGGCGTGCGGAAGTGGTTGGCGGATGGATTGATCGGGGACGTGCGTTCGGCGATCATCGACTTCGGCTTCCGCTGTGGCTGGGATCCCGAGAGTCGCCTGCTGAATCCTGACCTGGCGGGCGGCGGGCTTCTCGATGTGGGCGTCTATACCATCTCCTACTCCTCCATGATCCTCGGGACGGCGGCGAGCGCGACTGGCTTTGCCCATATTGGCGACACCGGGGTGGACGAACAGGCTTCCATGAGTCTGTGCTATCCCGAGGGCAAATTGGCGACGCTGTTCTGCTCCGTGCGCACCTCCACGCCCCACACCGCCCGCATCTGTGGCACCGACGGCCAGATCTTTGTCGAACACTTCTGGAATGCCCCCAAGGCCACATTGACGCGGCCCAAGCACGAGCCAGAGGTGTTGGACATGGCCCATGAGATCAATGGTTTCGAGTACGAGATCCGCGAGGTCCATCGCTGTCTCAGCGAAGGCCTGCTGGAGAGTCCCGACATGCCGGTGAGCGAAAGTCTGGGCATCGCTGAGACGATGGATCAACTCCGCGCCCAATGGGGGCTGACATTCCCGATGGAGTAGGGGGAATGGAGTGGTGGAATGGTGGAATGGTGGAATGATGGGGTGGGAAGGGGAAGGGAGGGGATCGGACGAATCCGTCGGATCGGACGAATCGGACTGGGGGGAGAGCCTGGAACCATTTCATTGCTGC
>JABGQJ010001429.1 GCA_018648945.1 Victivallales bacterium | reverse complement strand
CCATGACCATCACCCGCGCCGTGATCGTGGAGGAGAGCTGGAGCCGAGTGCGTCGCTTTGAGCTGCAATGCAAGGAGGGGGAAACGTGGCGGACCTTCGCCACCGGCACCACTGTCGGCGAGCGGAAGGAACTCGTCTTCGCTCCAGTCAAAGCACAGCATTTCCGGCTGAACATCCTCGAAGCCAGCGATGTCCCGACCATCGTGGAGGTGGAATTGCACGTGAGGTAGAGGGCAGCGCCGGGACTACTACAGCGGCTCCGTGCGGAAGGGATTATCAGCAGGACAGAAGCGGGCGAACAGACGGTCGCGAAGCTCGTGGACCGCGGCCTGCAGGGCGGGGTCGGCGATGCGGGGGGATGGGGAGGAATTCAGGAGTCAGGAGTCGGGAGTCGGGAGTCAGGATGCAGGGGGAAGAGAGGCACCTTTCGACGGGCTCAAGGCCTGCCGGGAATGGGGCAAGGCGGGACGAGTGCGAGGGAGGCGAACGACGCGGCTCTGCGGCGGCGGCTAGCCGTCCGTATCAGCCACTGGTTCGGCGGAGCCATTTGCCCCCGGTTTGCTCCTCGTCGACCAGTTTCCAGTATTCTCTGTACCGCGACATAAGAACCCCATCGCCATCCAGGTCCGGATCGGTATCGATGAATCGCCGGTACATATTCACGGCCTGCTTTCCCTTGCCCTGGGTCTGGTAGATAATCGCGAGGTACACCAGGCTGCGTTGTCCGTGGTGAGAGTAATCCGTC
>JABGQJ010001428.1 GCA_018648945.1 Victivallales bacterium | reverse complement strand
CCCACCTGGCAATATGGAGAGCATCGGCCCCACCGGCGGTAACGAATTCACCGCAGGCATAGAGAATGCCCGACGCATCCAGCGCCAGACCGGAGACCCCACCACCGACCATTCCGGTTCCGAGACCAGACCAGGAGGTGCCATTCCACTTCGCGATGGAGTTGGTCGCCACGCCACCCGCAGAGCTGAAGCTACCCCCCACGTAGAGGTCGCCGGATGCATCAACGGCCAGAGCCTGGACCTCGTCGTCCGTCCCCGTACCCAATGCGGACCAGGCAGCGCCATCCCACCTCGCCACGCCGTTGGCCACGACTCCACCGGCCGAGGTGAAGCTGCCCCCCACGTAGAGAGCGCCCGAGGCATCGAGGGCCAGGGCCCGCACGCCGCCGTTCACTCCTGCCCCAAGGGCATGCCAGTTGGTCCCATCCCACTTCGCGACGTGATTGGCCGCAACCCCGCCAGCAGTGGTGAAGCTACCCCCCACATAGAGAGTGGCCGCCCCGTCCCACACCAGTGCACGCACCTGATCGCCTACCCCCACGCCAAGGGTATGCCAGTTGCTCCCATCCCACCTCGCGATGCGGTTGGCCGCCCCGCCGCCAGCAGTGGTGAAACTGCCCCCGACATAGAGGTTCCCCGGAGCGCCGCAGGCCAGAGCAGAGACGGGGCTGCCCACCCCTTCCCCAAGGGCGAACCAATCGCGGGCCCGGACCTTGATGGCCACGGTGGCGACGTTGGAGTCTGC
>JABGQJ010001427.1 GCA_018648945.1 Victivallales bacterium | reverse complement strand
GGCGTCCACACCGGCGACTCCGTCACGGTGGCACCTGCCCAGACCCTCACCGACGTCGAGTACCAGGAGATGCGTGACGCCGCCTTCGCCTGCCTGCGTCGGGTTGGCGTGGAGACCGGCGGGTCAAACGTCCAGTTCGCCGTGAACCCGACCACCGGCGACCAGGTCGTTATCGAGATGAACCCGCGGGTCAGCCGCTCCTCGGCGCTTGCATCCAAGGCAACCGGTTTCCCCATCGCCAAGATCGCTGCACGTCTGGCTGTCGGCTACACCCTCGATGAGATCCCCAACGACATCACGAAGAAGACCCCGGCGGCATTCGAGCCGACCATCGACTACGTGGTCACCAAGATTCCGAGGTGGGCGTTCGAGAAGTTTCCCGGCACCACCGGGGTCCTCGGTACGTCCATGCAGTCGGTGGGCGAGGTCATGGCGATTGGCCGTACCTTTCCCGAGTCGCTCCAGAAGGGCATGAGGTCCCTTGAGAACGGAAGGCTGGGTCTCAACGCCGACCCGGCCGAGGCCAGCCTCGAGCAGATCGACGACGACGCCCTCCTTGCGGCCGCGGCCGTGGCCACACCGGTGCGCATCCTCCAGCTCGAGGCCCTGCTGCGCCGAGGGGTGGGCATCGACACGATCCACGCGGCAACCGGGGTGGACCCCTGGTTCCTCGACCAGATCCTGGCCATCAGCGAGGAGCGGCTGCACCTCGACTCGATCGCTGCCGAAGGTGCCGGTGTCGGAACC
>JABGQJ010001426.1 GCA_018648945.1 Victivallales bacterium | reverse complement strand
CCGATCGCGCACCTGATCGAGTCTGGGCACCGACTGCAGCAACCCCCGGGTATAGGGATGCAGCGGCCGGGCGAAAAGCGCTTCGGTGGTCGCATGCTCGACGATCTTTCCCGCGTACATGACCGCCACCCGGTCGGCCATCTCGGCGATCACCCCCAGATCGTGGGTGATCAGCAGGATGGCCATGTGCAGTTCCTCCTGCAGCTTCAGCAGCAGATCCAGAATCTGCGCCTGGATGGTCACATCCAGCGCCGTGCTCGGTTCGTCGGCGATCAGCATATCCGGATTGCACGACAGCGCCATGGCGATCATCACCCGCTGGCGCATCCCCCCGCTCATCTGATGCGGATACTCGTCGATGCGCTGTTCGGGTGCCGGAATCCCCACCAGGCGCAGCATCTCGATCGCCCGCTGGCGCCCTTCTGCTTTGGAGACCTTCTGGTGCAGGATGATCGCCTCCATGATCTGGAAACCGCAGGTCAGTACCGGGTTTAGACTGGTCATCGGCTCCTGGAAGATCATGGCGATGTCGTCCCCCCTGATCTGGCACATCTCCTCCTCGCTCAAATCGAGGAGATCCCGCCCGTTGAGCAGAATCTGTCCGGCTTTGATCCTGCCGGGCGGCTCGGGAATGAGGCGCATCACCGACAGCGCGCTGACGCTCTTGCCGCAGCCGCTCTCCCCCACCAACCCCAGCGTCTCCCCCCGCTTCACCTCAAAAGAAATGCCGTCCACCGCCCGTCCGACC
>JABGQJ010001425.1 GCA_018648945.1 Victivallales bacterium | reverse complement strand
CTGGCCCGACGCGGAACTGCCCGGGGCGGAGATCGCTTGGAGCCTGTTCCGTCCTGCCATGCTTGGGGGACACCCACTCTCGGCACTGGCCCACGTCCGATTCCCCCTGGGCGGCTTCCACATGGCGCTCATGAGCGAGGATCCCGAGCTGGTCGCCACCCACCTTGCCTCGACCTGGAAGATGCTGAACACGGTCGATCTCAAGCGGATCCCCGCCGCCGAAACCAGCTACCTGTTCACCGTCTGCGGCCTGCACATCTACGCCCACCACTTCCGGCAGAAGAAGTAGAAGGACTCTCACCACGAAGGCACGAAGGGCACGAAGGAAGAGGGAGAAGGGGAAGAGAGAAGGACGGAAGGCTGCCACGGATCCCGCGGACCTCACGAACGGGGGGGAGCGGGGATCATAGGGGCACGTGGGGATGGGCTTCCCCCTTCGAGGAATTCGGGCGATTCGTGGCTCTCGCCTCTTCTCCTACCCCTGTCCTCCTTCGTGTCCTTCGTGCCTTCGTGGTGAATCCTCTTCCTGGTGGCCGGGTTGCTTTCTGCGGGGGAGGTAGCACATGTATCGGGTGGAACGTGCACCCGAACCAGGAGAACCAACGTGACGTCACGCGAACGAGTCATTGAAGTCATCGAGCAGCGCCGACCGGACCGGGTGCCTGTATATGGTTGGCTGAAGGCCAATCTGACCGATCAGATCAGCGCCGCCTTCGGATCGGTCGAGGCGTTCGAGGATAAGTATGAGT
>JABGQJ010001424.1 GCA_018648945.1 Victivallales bacterium | reverse complement strand
TTGGGGAACGGCAGACAATACCGCCTCAACCAGCAACGGACCACACGTGGTTGGGGACCTGCTCTCGATACGGCTCTGCCAGCCTGGATCATTCGTGCGCTTCGTCGCGTGAATCAGTCAGGCTAGCACCATTTCCCCCTGGCGTGCACCTGCGCAATGACATGGCGAATGCTCCACAGCGAGGCCCGCCCACACGGGATGATCATGAGCACATGCCGCCAGTCTCCCGTCTCGTCGCGGATACGCCCAACGAAGGCCGAAAGGCACTCCTCGTCCCCGCGCAGAAGCAGCTCGGGATCGACACGGATCATGGCGGCTACATGCCCTGCGAGGACATCACGAGCCTCTCCCAGAGCGGTGTTCCCGGTGGGAGGGGTGGTGAGACAGTGGATGGCGTCCGCACCGACAGCCCGCAGATCCGGTAGGAAATCCCGGATATGCCCGCACATATGAATAACGAACAGCTTGCCCTGCTCATGGCATATGCGGGCATACTGCCGGAGGGCGGGTACGGCATAATGTCGGAACATCTCTGGCGAGATCAGCTTGGTATCAAGGTCCTCCGTGCAGCGAATGACATCGCAAGGCGACGCCGCAGCCGCCTCGTACCAACGGCAACCGGCTGCCGTCATCGCGTCCATCGCTGAGATGACCTCGTCGGGAGCGTCGAACAGATCGTAGCTCAACCGCTCGATGCCTGCGTACGACGACGCCAGCGAGTATAACGGACTGGATGGACCACCGCCGAG
>JABGQJ010001423.1 GCA_018648945.1 Victivallales bacterium | reverse complement strand
ACACTCCGGGCAAACAAGGCGATTCTGGCTCGTAAGATCATCCTCGCTCCCCAGTTGGTCCTAAAGGGACGCCCGGGGAAGAGGCAAGTGTCCATTCACCTTGCCCAGCGACGGAAGGCGATGCCTCAGGTCTCCCATTTCGGTGAGGTAGGCACCTTCTTCACCGAGGTGACCGCAGGGGAGTCCTATCTTATGTTCTTAAAGATCGACGATTCCAGTGAGTTCCACCCCGTAACCGGACACCTGGAGTACGGGAGGTCGATCATCGCGGTAAGGAATGCCGGTGACATTCTGGGGAGGTCTCTGTTGGAGACCACTGACCCCGAGAGAATCTTCGGAACGGAATCAGAATCCCAACCAGTGGATTCACGTTGACGGAAGATCGCTGCCGCGATCTCCGCAAGTGATCCCGGCGTTGGACAGGGAGAAGAGATGACAGAATTCGTGATCAAACTGCCGAACTGGCTGGTATTCTTGGTGCTGCTCACCGGAGTGATTCTAGGGCATCCTCTCCGTTACGGGGCTTTCCTCTTTCTCGTTCCCTATCTTGTTTGGCTCTATTCCCTCTGGCATCAGAGCCACATACGCATTCCAGCAAATGCTAACGTGTCGACCAAGAAGCCGCTTGCCGCGATTGTTTTCGCTGGGACCTACATGCTCATAGCTAGCCGGTTCTTCTATGCGATTATGCCCTATGCCATCCCGTTTCACCTTCTTGCCATGTACTGCATCTTCTACGTTTTGTACTACGTC
>JABGQJ010001422.1 GCA_018648945.1 Victivallales bacterium | reverse complement strand
CTTCCCCCTGGTCGAATGCCTCGAAAATCAACTCCTGCCGCTCCGGCGCGATACCCGGCCCGGTGTCGATCACCTCGAATAAACAGCGATCCTCAGCCTCCACAGTCATCCTCAGCCACACCTGACCGACCTCGGTGAACTTCACCGCGTTGCCCAGCAGATTGATCAGCACCTGCCGCAGCTTGCCCTCGTCCGCGCGCACCCGCTGCGGCTCCAGCGCCGCCGCCTCCCGCCACGCCAGTCCCTTCTGCTCGCAGCGCAGACCGAACATCGCCGACAGGCTGCGGGCGAAGTCGCCCAGGTCGAACTCGCCCGGGTGCAGTTCCTCGCGCCCTGCCTCTATCTTCGACAGGTCGAGGATGTCGTTGATCAGCCCCAGCAGGTGATCGCCGCTGCTGCGGATGGTGTCGACGGCCGGGCGCAGCCGGGAGTCGAGCGCCGGATGGTCTGCCAGAATCTGGGCATAGCCGAGGATGGCGTTCATCGGCGTGCGGATCTCGTGGCTCATATTGGCCAGGAAGATGCTCTTGGCCCGATCGGCCCGGCGCAGCTGCTCCTGCACCCGACTCAGGGTCAGGTGGTTTTCGATGCGCGCCAGCACCTCTTCTATCTGAAACGGCTTGGCGATGTAGTCGACGCCGCCCACCTCGAACGCTTTGACCTTGTCGAGCGCTTCGTCGAGGGCGCTCAAAAAAACGACCGGGATGGCGCGCGTCCTTGCATCCGCTTTGAGACGGCGGCATACCTCGTACCC
>JABGQJ010001421.1 GCA_018648945.1 Victivallales bacterium | reverse complement strand
AAACCCGCAACTGATGAATTCAGCATTTGAGCAAATATCAGCAGCACTGGAAGATGATGAAATAGTGTGTATTTTTCCAGAAGGTAAAATCACTCATGACGGGAAACTTAATCCATTCAAATCAGGAGTGATGAAAATTCTGAAAAAAAATCCTGTACCTGTTGTACCTCTGGCTTTACGTGGTTTGTGGGGTAGCTATTTCAGTCGTAAACACGGCAGTGCAATGAGCAAGTTATTCCCTAGAGGATTTTTTAGCCGAATTGAGTTGGTGGCCGGTGAAGCTGTTGCTGCTGATGATGTCATCTTAAAACAATTACAGCAGGTGGTTGAAAATTTATCCTCTTCCAGCAATTTAGAAAAATAGATTACCAGGGATTAGGTATTTACCACTTAATGATTTGATTTTCCTTCGTGTTCTTCGTGCCTTCGTGGTGAAAAACTTATGGCTTATTTTTCAGGTCTAATTCTGGAGTACTCTGACTGCCAGTAAACTTCATCTATATTAGATTCAGCGGCCAGGTACCTTGTGAGAATAAATAATAAATCGGATAAACGATTCAGGTATGTGAATGAGTTAGTGTTTACTTTTTCACTGTCATTCAGGGTGACCAGATTGCGTTCGACCCGCCGGCAAACAGTACGAGCCAGGTGTAAGTTACTGAGTGATAAACTACCTCCGGGCAAAATAAATTCTGTTAGTGGCGGTAGATGCTGGTTTAACTGTTCAGTTTGCTGATCGAGCATCTTGATATGTTCGA
>JABGQJ010001420.1 GCA_018648945.1 Victivallales bacterium | reverse complement strand
ATTCTCTATCAATCCGGTAAATCCTGAGGAGAATCCAAACACACGCATCCCATACTGAAGCATAGCTGTTTTACCTATCCCTCTGATTGCTGCGTTAAGACCCGGACAATCCCCTCCGGCAGTCAGAATTCCTATCTTCATTCCCTTAGCTGACATACTATTTTTTTTATCACTGCTAAAGGTAATAATTTGTCGATAATGCTCATGATTCCCTTGTTCACTTCGAAGAATTGTTTACTTTTGCACCACATTATTGGAGAGGTGGGAGAGTGGCTTAATCCACCAGTTTGCTAAACTGGCGTAGCTGTAACGGTTACCGGGGGTTCGAATCCCCCCCTCTCCGCGAATCGGGTGTGAGTGTGGGTGTGGTTGAAGTGTGGGTGTGAGGCTCATAACAAAAATTTTACTGGAGTGAGGGGATGGATTTCATTCCCTCATTTGCATTTAAAGAACACGATTATGTTTGATTTTGAGAAACTCGATCTTTATCAGGAGCTGAAGAAGCTGAATGTGATGGTTTATCAAACACTTAAAGACCTTAAAGGTTTGGATCATTATGTCGTGGATCAATGGAAACGGGCAAGTATGAGTTCGGTACTGAACTTAGCTGAAGGGACAGGGCGCATGACTCCGGCAGATAAAAAACATTTTTATACCATTGCAAGGGGAAGTATTTTTGAGTGTGTTGCAATCCTTGATATGGCGTATCGATTGGGGCATATTGACAAAGTATTATTCGACACTTTTTATGCCGGATACG
>JABGQJ010000142.1 GCA_018648945.1 Victivallales bacterium | reverse complement strand
CCAGCAAGGTGCGGATGAGGTCCAGGCGCAGGCTGCAGCAGATGCAACCCGAGTAGATCTCGCGCACGGGGAGGCCAGCATCGGCCACGAGGGCATCGTCGATGCCGATGGCACCGACTTCGTTTTCGATGACGGCCACCTTTCGTTGCCCGTCGCGGCACAGCTCACGGGCCAGCGCCAGGAGTAGTGTGGTCTTGCCAGAGCCAAGAAAGCCGGACACGACGATCAGTTGCATACAGCTTTCCTCAGAGCAGGCCGATGCAGATCCGGCTCGCGAGGACGGCGGCATCTTCGGCTGCAAGGACTCGTTTGCTGGCGGCGTCGAAAAGGAGACTTGCCTCGGCAGGAAGTTCGTCGTCGCCCACATGGTAGAGCAGCGTGACGTGGACGTTGCCATACGCGTGGATGCGGGCGCCGAGATCACCTCGGGTGGTGGATTCCCAGTCGAATCGCGACAGGTTCTTGCGCAGGCTCTCCAGATCGTTGCCGAAGCGGCCCAGGAGGATATCGGTCGTTCTGGCCTTGAAGCTGGGCAGGTAGAATTGGCCACCAGGGAACTCCCGGAAGGCGATCAGATCCTCGCTGGCGGCGACTGTCCGCTCGCACATCAAATAGTGCAGGAAGAGGATGAGGTCGGCGGTCTTGACCGGCTGGCCGTCTGCCTTGCACAGCGCGAACGTCTCGCAGTCCAGCACGACATCCATGCCGAACATGCGCGTGCGGACCGTGCCATCCGTGGGCTCTGGCAGGCCGAGGGCAGGGCATCTCGCGGCCAAGTCCACCTGCTCGAGCGAGGCGATGGCGCGGTCGATGGCAGTTTGGTATGCGGTGTCCTTGGGCATGGCGTTCTCTACTTGGTCACCTGGACCGAGGGGAAGCGGGTGGGATCGGTATGGGGCAGGAAGAGCGCCCCGGTATACTGGTCCATGTAGCTCGGATCGGTGTTGAGTTCCATGTAGGTCATGCGGCGGGCCAGATCGAGTTGGCGCTGGCGGAATTCGCGCGACACCAAGACCATGTATGACCCCATGAGAGACGCATTGCCGATGTAGTGGAACCGCTCGCGGGGGAGGTCGGGGATCAACCCCAGGATGGTGGCCTTCTCCAGGTCCAGGAACCGTCCGAAGCCGCCAGCGATGTAGACATTGGCCAGCTCGTCGAAGGTGAGTCCCACCTGTTCGAGCAGCAGGGAACAGGCGGAGTAGATGGCGGCCTTGGCCCGGATGATGTTCTGGATGTCTAGTTCGGTGATGACGAGGGGCTCGGCCCCGGTCTCGGCGGCGGTGGCGAGGGTGTAGGAGGCGTGGCGGTTGCTGGCATCGATGGCCTCGGAGGGTCGGCTGCGGTCGAGTTTGCCCGCCGCATCCAGCCAGCCAGTGGTGAACAGACTGGCCAGCAGTGTGATCATGCCTGAGCCGCAGATGCCTGTGGGGGCACCGTGGCCAATGATGCGGGTCCGGGGTTGGCCGCTTTCGGGATCGACGTCAACCCACTCAATGGCACCCAGCGCGGCCCGCATGCCGCAACCGATGCCGCCGCCTTCGAAGGCGGGTCCAGCGGAGCAGGCACAGGTGAGGAGGAACTCGCTGTTGCCCAGGACGATCTCGCCGTTGGTACCAATGTCCATGAAGAGGCTGACATCCTCGCTGTCCGTCGCAAGATCCGTACAGAGCAGGCCTGCGGTGATGTCGCCGCCCACATAGCTGCCCACGCTTGGCGAGAGGCATACCCACGACTGCGGGTTGATGCTGATACCCACTTCGGAGGCGGTCAGGAACGGGGCCTCGGACAGCGTGGGCGTATAGGGTTCCAGGCGGATGTACTCGGGGTTCAGGCCGAGCAGCAGATGGGTCATCGTAGTGTTGCCCGAAACGACCGCGTTGGAGACCTCGTGAGTCGCCACGTCGTGGCTCTCGCAGACTTGGCGGATCAGGCCGTTTACCGTGTCGAGCACCCGTTGGCGTAGCTCAGCCAACCGCTCGGGCGTCCGCGCGTAGTTGATCCGGCTGATGACATCCAGCCCGCAGGGGATCTGGCCGTTGTAGTCGCTACGGGTCGCCACGACCTCGGCCAGGGGCAGGTAGACCAGTTGCACGGCCAAGGTGGTGGTACCGATATCCACGGCAATGCCGTAGTGGCGAACGGTGGTGTCGCCGGGCTCGATGCCCAGCAGGCAGAGGTGTTCCTGCTCGCGAATGAGGGTCACGGTCGCGCGTCCTTGATCCGTCCGGATCGCGTCCGCGACCTCCCGTAGGACGGGTAGGCTGACCTGCACGTCCAGCTTGCCCCATTGACGCTGGATGGCGCGAGTCACTCGGTCGAGATCCGACAGACCATCCTCCAGGCGAGCTTCCGGCACCTCCAGGAACCACTTCACAGCCATGGGATCGTAGTCCCACTTCTGGGGCATAAGCTCCTTGCGGATGAGGTGGGCATCTTCCCCCGCATCGGTGAACTTGCCGCCCTCGGTGCCGACCTGTTCGGGGATCTCGACGACGAGATCCTGGGGCAGCACCTTGGCATGACAGGAGAGGACATAGCCATCCGCCACCTCGGAGCGTGAGAGCACGCCGAGGCCGGCGGAATCCACCTCGCCCTCGAGGATTCTCACGATGCATTTGCCACACGTGCCTTCCCCACCGCAGGGGGACTGGATGTCCACCCCTGCCGTGCGCGCGGCCTCGAGCAATACCGTGCCTGGCTGCACGTCGATCTCGATGCCAGCGGGCTGGAAGGTGACGGTGGGCATGGTGTCAGCTCAATCTGGCCTTGATGAAGCTCTCTAGGTCGCCGGCCTCTTGCGGCCCGACCAGGACTTCCCAACCGGGCAGTCCTTCCTCGAGTTCGCCGCTCACCTGGGCCACGTAGCCGGGGATGACAAGGGTGCGGCTGGTCAGTTGGCCCGCCAGGTCGAGTTCCTTAGCGAACTTGGCGATAGAGGCACCCGAGAATTTGCCTGCCGCCCAGGCCGTGAGCACGCTCATTCCCTCGCATTCGGGGACGAGCAGCCAGGCACTGAGGCCGCTGTTCTCGATCTCGCCGGAGACGATGAAATAGGTCAGGGAGAAGTTGGTGGTGACGAAGACCGGGGAGGCAGCGGTGGGCTCGCCGATGGGATAGAGCTTGGGCTCCACCTGGATGGGCTTCTGCGGGTCGGTGTAGAGATTCAGCCGGAGGGTCATCAGGGCGGTGAGCTGGGCCTTGTCGAGGGAGGGGAGCACGCAGATGCCGCCGTACTTCGAGATCTCGTTCGTCGCCTCGACCGTCTCTGTGAGGAGGTCGCTGGCAGGGATGAAGCAGAGAGTGGGATAGCCGAGGGGTTTGTAGTTGTCCTTGAGCGCGGCGCGGCGGGCGATGCTGTTGGTCTGGAAACGCTCGGCCAGGGACGAGGTCTGGAACTGCATGACCAAGTCGTTCATCCCGGCCTTCTTCAGATCAGTGGTCAGGACCACCAACTGGTCGAGATCGGGGGCCGTGACGGCCAGGGCATGGCCGTTTTCGACGGCGGCCTCGCGCAGTTGGTCGGCCGTCTCGGCGGTCGCGGCCGAGAGCAGGCTCCCGGAGCCCTTAACGGCGGCAGCGGCAGCGACCAAAGCGTCGGCGTTGGCGCTGCGGAGCACCAGCGGCCGGCCGGTGGTCTCCCAGGCTTTCTTGGCGAGGGCGACAAAGGCGTCGGTATCCGTGCCCGCCTGGGTGACGGCGACGAGGTCGATGGTCAGTTCTTCGCCGACCCGCTCCTGCACGTAGTCGCGGATACTGGCCAAGGTGGCGTCGACTTGCTCCGCCGGGTCGGTGTCGGTGACATTGATCGCCAGGGCGGTCTGGTTGACGAAGGTCTTCTCGTGTCGATAGAGGACCGTCTCCTCGCCCAGCTTCAGACCCTTTTCCGGTCCCAAGGCGACGCCCTTGACGGGGGGTTCGCTGGCCGCTCCGAGGATTTCCTTGGCCTCATCGGAGGCATAGGGACACTCGGAGAGGTCCGCCTTCTTCGCGGCCAGCCGCATGGCGAAGGCCAGACAGGTATTGGAGCCGCACTCCTTGCAGTTGGTGCGCGGCAGCAGTTTCTGAATCTTCAATCCCGTGAGTGCCATTGGGGTACTCCCTATTCCGGAACGGGGGGGGCAGTTCGGTGATGTCTACTGGCCGTCCATCAGCTTGGTGATGGCTTTCTTGATGCCAGCGACGGCGTCGGGGTGGTACATGATCAGGACGTCGGCCCCCGCGTAGAGCAGGTTGGTCGCCGTGGTCAGCTCCCACAGGGCAGCGCGCTTTTCCAGGCCGCCCCAAGCGGGGAAGTCGGCCTCGGGCGCTTTCAGTTCCTTGACCTTGATGCACTCCTGCCCGGGCGACACGATCATCGGCCCGGCCAGCATGCGGTCGCCGCCAAGCCCAGTCATGCGAATGCGCTCCATGACCGAGTAGGTGTATTCCAGGCCGTAGCCCATGGCGCCAGTCATCGGGTCCATGACGATCTGTTCCTGCTTGATGTCCATATTGGTCAGCAGGATGTTCATCTGTTTGCCGATGTTGACATCAATGGGGCTCTGGGACACGATGGTGTGCTCATAGGCCATGGCGGCACCGGCGATAGTGCGGTAGTTGTCCTGTTCCACCCAGTTCAGCAGCAGACGCTCGCCAGCACACGCCTGGGCGACGGCCTTGAGCACCTCGTTGTTCTTGTCGTAGTGGTTATGGCCGGTGACGATGATCGGCACGCCCACGGCCGCCAGCACGCTCTGCACCAGCTCGACGGACTGCGCGGCACTCCGGTCGCCCTTCTCGGGGTGGGTGCCTTCGAGCCGGACGCTGATCAGGTCGGCGCCGTACTTCTCGACGCAGACCTTGGCCATGGCAGCGGGGTCGTTGAGCAGGTCGCCATAGATGTCCCTGAGGACGACCGGGAACCGCTCGTTGACCGTGTCGAACACCTCCATCGCCGCCAGTGGGCGGTTGGGCATTTCGCCTTCCCAGAGGTGGAACGGCATAGCCGTGGCCCCACCGATGGTGTGGGTGGTCGTCCGGGTGCCGCCCTCGTCCTTGGTCGCGCCCAACTGGACCTGCCAGACGGGCGTCTCGCAGGTATCCCTCTTGATCTTGATGGTCTTGACTGTGCCGATTCGCTCCGCAGCGGGAGGGCCAACGGGTTCGGGCTCCGGCTCCGGCTCAACGACCTCGGCCTCGGCTACAGCCACGCCTTCGGGCATCTCGCCACCAAGGAAGGTGCGGCTGAGGGAGCCGATGATCTCCTGGGCCACTTCGCGGGTGAGCTGCTCCTTGATCTCCTTGGTGATCTCGGCCTTGAGCTGAGCGATCAGTTCGGGGGTGAGCTGCGTTCCTGCCGCTGCCGGTTCGGGGGTCGTTCCGGGAGCGACCTCGACCGTTACCGGCTCCTCGACCTCGACTTCGAGGGTCTCGTCCGCTTCTTCCACATCGGAAGAGCTCTCCGCGTAGGTGCCCATGTCGTCCATGGTCAGGGCAGGGTGGCCGACCCGTTCCAGGAAGGCCTTGACGTCCAGCGCTTCGGTGGCGGTTGTTTCATCAGCGATCTTGTCCATCAGGTCCGGGACGTCCTGGGCCTCGAAGCAGGCTTGCAGATCCTGGGCGAGCAGTTCCTTGAGCTCCTTGGGCATCCAGACCAGGCGGGGGTGCCCGCCCTCCGCGAAGAGGAACTTGCGGGAGGTGAGGAAGACCTTGCCGCAGCCCATGAAGCCAGGCGTCTGCTGGCCGCCCCCCACGCTGCCCGCGAGGGAGGAGAAGGTCATGCCGACCGGCGTGTCGCCCTGGAACTCCCGGTTCACCACCATGACGCCGTTGCACTCGGGCACGTAGGCGCAGATGACCTCGAAGCAACCGCAACTGGTCATCGGGCGGTCCATGATGGAATAGGCGCAGAAGCTCTCGACGCTCTTGTGGCTGTTCACCTGGACGTAGTCGTTGATGCCCTCCCAGATGCCGCGCTTCTCGTCTAGGCACTCGCCCTTGATGACGGGCTGGTTGGGGCCGGTCTCGTCGATCTCGAACGCGGCTTTGCCGTCGAGCCAGTTGTAGGCACCGCAGAGCCCGAGCCGCTCGGGAGTGATGATGCAGACGTGGTCGGGGGCGAAGGACTGGCAGAGCAGACAGCTGTAGAAGGTGTCCACATTGTCGTCGGTCATGGTGGCCAGGCGGCGGTTGCGCTCGTCGTAGACCTTGCGGGCCACGGCGAGGCGGGTTTCCACCTCATCGGGGTCGGTGATCATCACCACCTTGACCTTGTCCACGATGGCCGGGTAGTCGGCGAGCATCTTGGCATGCAGGATTTCGCCATAGTGGCGCAGGCGCAGGCCAGACGCGAAGCCCGTCTTTGAGACCCGGGTCCAGACGATGTCGCGCTGGCCCATGTGCCAGATACCCTCGGCGCCATTGACCATATGGTGGACTTGGCGCTCAAGGATGGGCTCGAAGTCGGTCTGCATCTTGCGGCCCGCGACCTCGACCCAGATGGCCAGAGGCATCGCCGTGCCCTCTTCCACGGTGTCGATGTCTGGCCCGATGATCTCGATCTCGCCGTCGGTGATCTCGTCAATGCCGACGCTGGTCACGAACTCGAAGGCCGCGGTCTTGTTGCCGCCGAACTCCGCGTGCACGTCGGCCTTGCGGATGCGTTCGCCCTCGAAGGCGGGGCCGTAGGCGACCGGCACGGGGACCTTGGTGATCTTGATCTTGCAGCCGCGCACTTCCAAGGCCTTCTCGACCATAGTCTCGTAGGGCACGTTGGCGACCACATGCTCGTAGGTGCAGACACCGGTGGGGAGAATCTCGGGGATGTCGGTGTCGGCGATGACCGGGAAGCCGTAGTTGATGGCCCCGGCCGCTGCCGCATACTTGTCCGCCGTCACCTCTCCGAAGGCCAGCACGAAAGCGAAGATGCGGCTCTGGTTGTAGCGCAGATTGGCCTTGAAGTCGCCGGGGGCCACCCCGCCGAAGGACAGAGCGGCACGGTTGGCGAAGCCGAGGGCATAGATCAGGGCGGAGACATCGCTGCCGAAGGGGACCAGCCGGGTCTCCCAGCCAAGCTGGACGCCTTCCTCGGCCAACTGTTCGGCGAACTGCTTGCCGTCGGTGCAACCCGCCATGAACACGTACAGGTTCTTTTCCTGGAGCTGCTTGGCGATCTTGACCGCGATCTCGTTGGTGGGGGCGGCGCCGGTGATGGCGGCGAACCCGGGGGCCGTGCCATCCACAAACTCGATGCCACGCTCACGCATGATGACATCGTTGGCCGCGCCCAGCCAGATGCCGTTCACCGGGTCGGGCCCGATGACTGTCTTGCAGGCTTCGATGATCTCGCAGGCGAAGAGCGTCGCCACCCCTGCGTCCAGCGCGTTGCCCAGGTAGGGCAACCAGACGCGTTCAGAGGGCCGCTCGGGAAGGAGTTCCTTGGCCTGCTTGAGAACATCGCGCATGTCCGCCAGGGTTGAGACCTTCATGCCGGTGAAGGCATAGATCACGGGCAGGTAATAGGCCGTGCTTGGGAACGCAGCCGCCGCTGTCTCGCCCTTGGCTGCGATCGCCTCGGCCAGCTTGGCCTCAGCCTGGGCGACCCATTCGATCGCCCCGTCAATTGCACTGCCACAAATCAGTTTAGACATCGAGCTGTCTCCTGTCCTTCATGTCGAAGAGCTTGCGCTCGGTCTTTTCATTGATGCCCAGATTCTCTCGGGCCTCGTTGATCAGTTCCATGACCTTGTCGGCCGCTTCGAGGGGATCGGGAATCTCATGGAAGGCCCCGCCGAACAGCTCGGCGGCTTCTTCCTGGAGGAACTTGTTCACGTTCTCGGAGCCTGCCGTGTGGAAGGGCAAGCCGAGGATGACGTCGCAGCCCGAGGCCACGAAGTAGCAGCCGATAGTGACGGCCTTTTCGCTCATCCACTCCGGCGCGATGCCAACGGCCGGCAAGCCACCGAGGTCGTCGCCCAAGCCGCCTTCCAGGACGATCTCGGTGGCGGCTTCGAGGATGCGCGCGTTGTCCACGCAGCTACCCATGTGCAGGATCGGGGGGATGCCGATCGCTTCGCACACTTCCCGCAGGCTCTCGCCAGCGTCTTCAAGCGCGGTCTCGGGGGTCATGCTTCCGGCCTTGGCCGAGGCCTGAGCCGCGCACCCGGTCTGGAGCACCAGCACGTTGCGCTTGATCAACTCCTTGGTCAGGGTGTTGATGTAGGAGTCGGCCTGGGTCTTAGGGTTGTTGCAGCCGACGATGCCCGCCACGCCTTTGATCCGGCCCTGCATGATGGCGTCGTTCAGCGGGCGGAAGGAGCCGCGGTAGGTGCCGCCGAGCATGTATTTGATCGCTTCGACGCTGAAACCAGCTACCAGAGGCTTCTTCTCGCTGGGAATCGAGACCTTGCCCGGATCGCGGTTGGCGAAGTTGTCGATCGCCCGTTTGACGATGTTCTTGGCGGAGGCCAAGCCATCGTTGGCCTTGAAGGCGATGTGGGTGGCACCGATGGTCTTGGCGATGTCGGTGGTGGAGACGATTTCGGTGTGGTAAGAGGAGGCAACGGTGGGCAGGCTGGGCATGACGCATTGCACATCCACCACCATCATCTCGATGGCACCGGTGACGATGGCCAGCTCCTGCTGGTGGAAGTTTCCCGCAACCGGGACGCCCCGGCGCATGAGAATCTCGTTCGCCGTGCAGCAGAGGCCAGCCAGGTTGACGCCCTCGGCCCCGGCGGCCTTGGCATAGTCGAGAATCTCGGGGTCGTTGGCAGCCACGGCGAGCATCTCGGAGAGGGCCGGCTCGTGCCCGTGGACGATGATGTTGACCTGCTTCTCCTCCAGCACGCCGAGGTTGGCTTCGCTGCGGATAGGCTTCGGCGTGCCGAACAGGATATCGGCGGCCATGGAGGCGATGCGAGCGCCGCCCCAGCCGTCGGCCAGAGAGGTGCGGAAGGCCTGTAGCAGCAGGTTGCGGTAGTCGTGATCCACGCCCATGTGGGTGCGGTGCATGGACTCCACACACATGCGGTCGATGCCCTTGGGCGCGACGCCGGTCTTGTCCCAGTTCGCCTGCTGCTTCAGCGGTGCGAGCTTCAGAGTCCTAAGCTCTTCCTCCTGGGAGGCGAACTCGCCGATGAAGACATTGGCTAGATCCAGGGCAATGTCGTTGTCCTCCCGCCCGGCAGTCTCGATGTCGTATTGGGCGGCGATGCGGTAGAGGGCCTTCAGGTCGGTGAGCTGGTAGTCGCCGCCCTTGCCCTGAGCCACGGCCTTGAGCCGTAGCACGAGATGCCGTCCGTGGTCGGAGTGGGCCGCGCAGCCGCCGGTCACCTCTCGTAGGAAGTTGCGGGCGACGATGGTGTCCGCGTCCGCCCCGCAGATCCCGCGCGGGTTCTTTGGGGTAATGCGGCACGGGCCCATATGACAGTTCTTGCAGCACACACCGGTGACGCCGAACTTGCACTGTGGGCCCTGCGAATCGAAGCGGTGGAAGCAAGTGTCTACACAGTCCGCTTCCGCCTTGCGTAGCATGGCGACAGAGGCCTGGTTGACTACTCGTTCCTCGGGTGTTCTCGGTGTCTTTGCCACGGCAATGGTTCCTAATGCGATGACTTGGCTAACAGCGTCGCAGTCGCAGCTCGCGCCCCACTAGGGCACGAGCTCCGCCAGTAGTTGATCAATTCGGGACACCACCGGGTTGTCGGTGGGAAAGGTGGTCAGGCTCTTGCCTTCCTCGCCCCATTCGGCGAGTTGTTCGTCGTCGGGCAGGCCCAGGACGGCATCGGCTCCGGTCGCCAGTTGCAGCTCGCGGATGCGCTCGGGCAGTTCGTCGCGCCGCAGGCGATTCACGACCAGGACGAGGCGGTCGTAGGTGATCTCCATCTCCTGGACCAACTCGTGTAGACGGGTCAGTGTGTCCAGCCCTCGCTTGGAGGGATCGGCCACCATCACCAGCAGGTCCAGCTTCTGGACCAGGCGGCGGGAGAGATTTTCCAGCCCGGCCTCGTTGTCGAGCACCACGTAGGGATAGTGCTCCGAGATCTGATTCAGGGCGCTCTTCAGCACATTGTTCGCGTAGCAATAGCAACCCGGTCCTTCCGGTCGGCCCATGGCGATCAGGTCGAAATCATCTGCTTCGATCAGGCTTTCGGCGATCTTCAGCTCCAAGAGATCTTGCTTGGAGATGCCACTGGCCATGCCTTTGCTCGCGATCTGCCGGGCTTCCTCACGGACACCGCCCACCGTCTTGTCCGCTTGCACGCCCAAGGTGGCGTCCAGGCAGGAATTCGGGTCGGCATCCACGGCCAATACCGGGCGTTTTCCCTGGGCGATCAGGCGGGAGACCAACAGGGCCGCCACGGTTGTCTTGCCGACGCCGCCCTTGCCTGTAATGCCGATCAGATAGCTCATGAATCGTCCGGGTTAGTGATGGTGACCGTGGCCGCAGCCGTCGCTCAGGCGGGCCAGTTCGCCGCGTCGCTCTCGCAGGGCTTCGCGCGCGTCGTTGAGGGTCTTCTCGGCGGCTGCAATCTGGTCGGCATCGCCTGCTTCGATGGCAGCTTTCAGCTTCGTCTCGGAGTCGTCGAAGGCATCTTCCAGCTCTTCGACCTGCTCCATCAGCCGGGCGAAGGCTTGGCGAGAGAGAGTAGCCATTACCGCATCTCCTGCTCTAGGCAGTTCAGGATATCCGTGCAGGCCTGGACGGCCACGTCGCCGCCCTGCAAGACCGATTGACCGTGGCGATCCGCCTGCCGCAGTTCCTCGGAATAGGGGATCACGCCGAGCAGGTTGGCCTCGGGCAAGGCTTGCCGGATGAATGCCTCGTCCGCGTTGGAAACCACCTTGTTGGCGACGATGCGCAGGTCGCTCAGGCCAATCTGCTCCGCCATGCGGAACACGCGTTTGGCGCAGTCCACCGAGCGTTGGCCTGGCTCCACCACCACGATCATGGTATCGACGCCTTGGGCGGTGGCGCGACCGAGATGCTCGACCCCTGCCTCCATATCCATGACCAAGGCATCGTCCTTGTAGAGCACCAGATCCGTCACCAGTGCCCGGAGTAGAATGCTCCCGGGACAAGCGCAGCCGGAGCCGCCCTGTTCCACCGCGCCGAGCACGATCAGAGACACCCCGTCGCGCACGGTGGCGTAGTCGCCGGCGATGTCGTCGACTCTTGGGTTGAGCCGGAACATCTGGCCGTATTGCTTCACCTTCGCGCCGGTTCGTTCCTCGACGAGGGCCACTTGCTCGGAGATCGGGATGATCGCGGCCTGCTCCTCGGCAGAGAAGCCCAGGGCCGAAGCCAGATTGGCGTCCGGATCGGCATCGACCGCCAGCACTTTGCGCCCACGCTGGGCCATCAACAGGGACAATGCCCCTGCCAGAGTCGATTTACCCACTCCGCCCTTGCCTGAGATGGCCAGCTTCATTTCGGTCGTGTCCCTACGCGTACTTCGCGCGCATGGCTTTGGAGAGCTCGGAGGTCAGCTGGAATACCTTCTCGGCATCCGCCTCTTCCATGGAGCCCGTGCCGCAGGACGGCGTGATGATTGCCTGGTCCAGGATCAGCTGCTTGTCGATGCCTCTGCTGGCCAGGTGGTCCATCACCTTCTCAAGCTGCGCCATCAGCGTCTCTACCGTCTGCTCGCGGATGGCTGGCGATGTGGGCACTACGCCCCAGGCCAGGTAGCCGCCGCCTTCGAGATAGGGTTTCACCGCGTCCGCGTACATGGCAATGGTCTCGCCGAACTCGAAGGCATCCAGGTTGACGATATCCACGCCCGCATCGATCAGGATGCTCCACTCCGTATTGCCGCAGCAGTGAATCCCGGCCAGCGCGCCTTCCGCGTGCACTGCCTCGATCACCTCGCTCAACGCCTCGATGATCTCATCGCGTTGCACCGATACATAGGTCGAACTGCCGAAGGCGGACAAAATGGGCTCGTCGATGAAGCAGATCATGTTGTCGGCGAAGGGCTTGAACTCCTGGAGTTGCCACCGGCACTTCATGGCCATGGCCTTGATCACCACATCGCGGAACTCTTCGTTGTACCACAGCGCTCGCTTGTTCTCGTCGACGATGGTCAGAGCAAAGCTCGCGGGGCCGGTGGTCTGGCACTTCAGCCAGGGGATCTTGGTGCCGTCGGACGCCAGCCGTGCCTTCATGGCATGGAGACCATGGGAAAACTCCCCGGAGATCGCCATGGCCGAGCAATCGCCCGTGCCGTCGTCTGGGTCCATTCCCTCCATGTACTTCTCATAGAAGTCGGCGAATGCCTCGGAGTAGTCGCCGGAGGTGTCGAAATACATGCGCGATTTCACTTCGTCGATCACGGCGCACGGCATGCCTTCGGAATACTGGATCTCCATCTGCTCCTTGAGACCGAAAGCAGACAGCTGGGGCCAGATGGGGGCATCGAGGCGCCCCAGCGAGACGTCCAACGCATGATTCACATCCGCAAAGGGCATCGAGCCAATCGCCGTGCCCAGAAACTTGGGTTCCATCGCCATGATCGTTCTCCGCGCGTTGATGGTTTCTACAGCGCTTCTTTCATTGCCTTGATGTGCGCCGGGGTTGTGCCGCAACAGCCGCCGATGATGTTGGCGCCCGCCGCCACGATGGCCACCGTCATCCCCGCCATTTCCTCTGGTGTGTCTGGGAACACATCGGCGCCGTCCACGAGTTGCGGTAGGCCGGCGT
This sequence comes from Victivallales bacterium, assembly GCA_018648945.1. The sequence continues at coordinate 1,128 of JABGQJ010000142.1, read as the reverse complement.
TGGCGTGGACCAGAATCGGGGTGTCGGGGGCAGCGGCGCGGATCTGCTTGACGATCTCGATCATCCGTTCCATGCCGTTGCCGCAGTTCGTTCCCACGATATCCGCACCTGCGGCGATCGCAGCCGCCGTCGCGTCGGCCGGGGTGACCCCCATCATGGTGCGGTAGTCGCCCTGTTGGGTCAGATCAAAGGTGAAGGTACAGATCACTTCGCAGTTCGTGTTCTCCTTGGCCGCGCGGATTGCCAGAGCGGCTTCGTCGGTCGCCATCATCGTCTCGACGCAGATGGCGTCGGCGCCGCCTTTCTCCAGGGCCACCGCTTGCACCTTGAAGGACTCATACAGCTCTTCTTCGGTCACGTCGCCCAGGAGCAGCATCTTGCCGGTCGGACCGACCGACGCGATGACCCAGTTTCCATCTCCCGCCGCCTGCCGCGAGATGGCTGCGGCTGCCTCGTTGATCTCCGCCGTGCGGTCCGCCAGCCCATAGTGCTCCAGCTTGTAGGAGGTGCCACCGAAGCTGTCCGCCTCGATCATGTCCGCGCCGGCATCGATGTAGCTCTGGGCGATGTCGAGCACATCGGCAGGACGATCCACGCACCATAGCTCCGGGCATTCGCCAGGCTCCAACCCCTTCTTCTGTAGGAATGTTCCCCAGGCCCCGTCCGAGACCAGCGTCCGACCCGCCTTGACCGCGTCCACAATCCGACCTCTAGCCATCATCTGTCTCCCGAACCTAGTCTGGTTGTCTCACATCAGCGCGAGCCGTCAGGCGCACACTGCATTGGGCGGTAGTAGGATCACTCCATGACGATACACACCGGGACTTGTCAATAATTGTACAATCAAACATATTTTTGGCATGAATCAACATATTCGACCCACCACGCCATACTCGCACGCGTGCGACTGTTTGGCTGTTCCCAAACCCCTTGGCCCCGCCACCGGGCCGAGCGAGCAGGGGAGTGCATGCCCGTTCGGCAGGTGTGTGGACATCGCCCTGCGGGGGCCTTGACTGAAACCCCCGCGACCACGCACCGTACTCGCGACCTTGTCCCAAAGAGCCGAGGCCGGTACCCCTTTCTCGCGAACCGCCTGGAGCGGTCGCGGCCTCGCGACCACGGCGCCTG
>JABGQJ010001419.1 GCA_018648945.1 Victivallales bacterium | reverse complement strand
CCGTCAGCAGCCCAGATATTCCTGAATTCACCCGGATCTTCACCCAGATCGTACAGCTCGTGAGTCGAGCCCTCGTTGTAGACGTACTTGTACTGCGCCGTCCGAACCATGTACTGGCACGGGCGGCCACGTAGGTTGTACTCGCTGAATGCAGCGTCCGGCCCGGTTGCCATCGGCTGTCTTACGCAGCCGGAAAAGCTCACACCATCCAGTGCATCAGCTGCTCCCGGAAACGCGACCCGAGGCGGCGGCCCGGGTTCGGGCAGGCCGGCAAGGTCTACCAACGTCGGGTAGAGACCAATCTGCTCGATCAGTGCCTCACTGACGCTTGCCGCTGGCAACGATGGTGAATGAGCGACAATCAACGGAACGCGAACGGACGGCTCGAATAGACAGAATTTCTGCAGCAACCCATGGTCTCCACCCATCTCGCCGTGGTCAGAGGTGTAGACGACGATCGTGTCCTCCCAGAGCCCCAACTCATCCAGAGCGTCCAGGACGACGCCCACACACGTATCCGCAAAAGCCAAATTCCCCAGGTAGCCTGCCACATGCGCTCTGCGCCGCCACTCATCGGCCTGGCTCATCGACACCATGCGTCTCTGGAGGTGCTCAGGATAGCCGGAAACGTCCCCCGCCTCGGGGAGCTCTGTGTCCGCAATAGGGTAACGTTCCGCATACTCCCGGGGAGCGTAAAACGGAGTATGCGGCTTCATAAAGCTGGCATAGAGAAGGAACGGGGCTTCACGCCGATGGCTGCG
>JABGQJ010001418.1 GCA_018648945.1 Victivallales bacterium | reverse complement strand
AGTCTCCACAGAGGTCTTGCGGGCTGTGTAGTCGTAAAGATGCTCACGGTGGAACTCGAACATCTGCTCCGGGACATTCACCCGTTCGGCAGGCTCAGTTCGAGCCCCGTCAACGTCACGCTGGTACACCCAACGTTCGAAATTCTTGACCGGAATCGCCTTCTTCCACTGGCGGTTCGCGCGATCCGGCACGTAACTCTCCCGCAGGTAACACCAAGCGTCCGGTGCGGTTCGTGCGCTCTTGCCCAACTCAAGTGCCATGTAATGCAGCAACGGAGGGTTGACCAGCCATCGGTCCCCCTCCGCCCACACGAAATTCCGTCGCATCTGCAGCATCCTCAGCGTCGATTCACGGTAACGGTGCGGAAATGTCTCGATCGGCCCAAACCGCGCCTCATGGTTCCGCGTGTATTCTTCGTTCTCATCCCCGGAGGCCCGATTCTCGGCGATCAGCGGATTCGTCTCATTGACCACCAGGTACCCACTGTGATCCAGCGTCTGCCCCAGCATTGGGTTAGGGACATGAAGCATGTAGTGCTCCACAAACCCGTTGCGCTGCCCCATCCCGAGTTCCAGAGCAAGAGCCATGTCGCGTTCCTGGTGCGATACGTTGCAGAGCTTGTACTCGACCCCGGCAAAGGCCTCGGCCCAGGCCCGGAGACGCTCCTCGTAGAATTGCCGTTGTGCTGTGCCCGGTTTGGGCCCGATCCCTTCCTCGCCGCGGGAAGCTGAACGCAGATGCAGATAGCAGAGATCGAGCTC
>JABGQJ010001417.1:283-762 GCA_018648945.1 Victivallales bacterium | reverse complement strand
TAGACGACCGAATCAACCACCCCGTCGAGGCTGTGGGCACCCACGGGTGCCTCGTCACGCCCGTGGACGGTGAGGCGCTCGGGTCGGACCGTCACGGCAACTGCTGCCCCTCCGTCATGATCAGTCGAGAGGCGAAGCCGGTCGCCATTGGCAAGCACCACCTCATCGGCCGATGCGACTGTGGCCTCTAGAAAGTTGGTTTGTCCGATGAAGTCGGCCACAAAGCGGGTCGTCGGGTGCTCGTAGATTCTCTCGGGCGAGTCGACCTGGAGCAGCTTGCCGTCGTGCATGACGCCGATGCGGTCGCTCATCGTGACCGCCTCCTCCTGGTCGTGGGTCACGTAGACGAACGTGATGCCGACCTCACGCTGGAGTTCCTTCAACTCGTGCTGCATCTGATGACGCAACTTCAAGTCGAGGGCTCCGAGTGGCTCGTCGAGCAAAAGCACCTCGGGCCTGTTCACGAGCGCACGGGCCAG
>JABGQJ010001417.1:0-273 GCA_018648945.1 Victivallales bacterium | reverse complement strand
CAGCGCTACGCGCTGCTGTTGTCCACCAGACAACTGGGCAGGCTTGCGATGGGCCATGGCGCCCATCTCGACAAGGTCGATCGCCCAGTCGATCAGGGAACTGCGTTCCTCCTTCGGGACCTTGCGCATTTCGAGCCCGAAGCCGACGTTGCGAGCCACATCCATGTGGGGGAACAGGGCGTAGCTCTGGAAGACGGTGTTAACCGGGCGCTTGTTGGGTGGGCGAATGCCCATCTCCTCGCCGTGGATTGTGACCGAGCCGGCTGTGGGCAG
>JABGQJ010001416.1 GCA_018648945.1 Victivallales bacterium | reverse complement strand
GCGACCACCAAGGTGATGGCCATGATGAGCTTCGGGTGGCGGATCGAGAACTGGGTCAGAACGAGTTTCATCAGGGAATTCCTTCGGTTCCTCGGCAAGTAAAGAACATCCTTCCTGGATGTCACGAAATCAACCTGCGTTCGGCTCTCCGTTGGTTGGGCTGAAGGTGTGTTGGTGGTGGGTAATGCAGAACCGATGCCAAGAAGAGGCCCGCCTACGCCACCGGCGTGGCATGTGACGGAACCTGCGCAAGTAGCGCTACTATCCGTTACTATGCGCAACCAATGTGGCCAGGCTGGCGCAGTGGACGGAGTGGACGCAGTGGACGCAGTGGACGCAGTGGACGCAGTGGACGCAGTGGACGCAGTGGCTTGCGCGTCCCCGCCTTCACTTCGTTCACTGCGTCCACTTCTTTCCGGCCCCCTGCGCCATGCACTCGCTTGATTGTCGTGGCCAGGGGGGTATTCTGGGGCCAGGAATGCCATCCATATCCCCATATTTCGAGGAATTGGCACCAATGCTGAAGGCTGGAGTTGTCGGGAACGGCGGAATCGCGGGTTCGCACAATCGAGCCTATGGGCGCATCCGCCAAGAAGCGGGGCCGGTCGTGGTCGAGGCCTACTGCGATATCCGCCCTGAGCGACTGACGGACCTGGGCGAGGCGCGGACCTACGGTGACATCGACGAGATGCTGGCCAGGGAGCAGGGGCGGCTGGACTACGTGGATATCTGCCTGCCCACCTACCTGCACGCCGAGGTGGCG
>JABGQJ010001415.1 GCA_018648945.1 Victivallales bacterium | reverse complement strand
CCTTCGTGCAAACAGTCAGTGGCCTCGGTGCCCTGCTCTACCGCCTCAAAGGCGTCGTCCAGACCCCCGCTGGCGACTTGCGCATTGATGCAGTCAGTGGGCGAGTCTCGACCCAACCAGCCCCCGGCTACCACGGAACGTACGGCCTGGCCGCCATCTGTCCGGCCGGAGCGAAGGCAGTCGTCCAGGGCAGACTCGAAGCATGCGAGATCGCGCGACACTCCTGACCCGAACGGAGACGCGCATTCCAGAAAGGGCGGCCGTTGCACCGGTCGCCCTTCTTCTTTTGCCTGTGGCCTAGGTGCCGCAACTCTCTCGGCGGGGCCTCCCCGAATAGAGAGCCCGGAGCACCTTCGTCTCGGCTCCCCTGGCCCTGCATGGATGGAACCACACCCACCGCGCCCGGAAGATCGCCGCACGCGGCGCGCCTCCCACATTGGCTAGCCAACATGCGGTGGTTCCGGCCAGCGGCTGCACCATAGCGCCGCCATGCCATTCCTCGTTCTCCGTCCGGCAAATGGTCGCAGAGAGCGGGTGTCTTAGGTTGCCCGTCCGATCTCCCCGCGACGGATCGAGGCGCTTGCCGTCCCCAATCCGGGCACTACTATAATGTGGTACGCAACGGAGGATGTTGATATGGTTACTCTCTGGTCTGTAGTGTTCCTACTGCTGAATGTGATCAACGACGGGCGCGAACCGTGGATTACGCCACTGCCGGGGGTGCGCATCGAGCCCACTCGCCCCATGCGGCACGAGAAGGACTTCGG
>JABGQJ010001414.1 GCA_018648945.1 Victivallales bacterium | reverse complement strand
GCGTCATCGACCAGGCGCGCACCGGCAGTCCACACCTGCTGGGGCGTTTTCGTCTGACTGCGAAGCAGGGAGCAACCATCACCTTCTCGAACCGGGGCACCAAGGGCTACGTTGCCGTCCATCAGGTCGAGTGGCTCCCGGCCGAGGAAGTGCAGAGGACCGATGCCTGGCGCTTCCACCAGCTCTTTGTCAACGGCCGGCGCGAGATCCTGGCCCGCTACCCCAACCACGACCCCAGCGATATCCACCGCAAGGGCTGGCTCTACGCCGGCAAACACAACCAGATCCTCGCGGGCATCGGCCAACCAGGCAACTGGGTGGAGTATACGCTGCGCGTCCCCAAGACCGCCACCTACTCCCTCTGGCTCGGCACGGCCACCGTGTTCGAGAAGCCCAACCGGTTCCTCCAGCTCACGCTGGATGGCGAGACCGTCCCCCTCGCCGACCTGCCATTCAGCAACGACTGGCGGAAGGTCGCCTTCGGCAAAGCCGCTCAGGTCGAGATCAAGGAGGGCGAACACACGCTCCGGGTCGCCAGCATCGCCCCGGTCGTCGGCGAGGAAGCTCAGGAACGACGTGTGCACCTCGATGCCTTCATCTTCTCCGACCATCCCGCGTTCCATGTGGGCCCCAGACGCCAACTCCCCCCCCTCGCCAAGGGAGAGACGCGGGTTGCCCTCGAAGCCGAGGACGTGGGCGCCAGGACTGGCATGGAGAGCCATTTCGGACCCCTGATCTTCCGCACCGGCAAGAGCCGGGGCGACTACGA
>JABGQJ010001413.1 GCA_018648945.1 Victivallales bacterium | reverse complement strand
ACGGTCAAATCGATGAGTTTGATAAAATGGACCTTCATCATAATCCAGCTGAAGCCACTCCATTGCCTGAAGAATAGCCTGAACAGATTCATCTGTTGAACGCTCTCTATCGGTGTCTTCTACCCGTAGAACAAAATCGCCCCCCATTTTTTTGCTAAACAGCCAGCTAAATAGAGCTGTTCGGGCACCACCAATGTGCAGGTATCCAGTAGGACTGGGTGCAAAACGAGTTCGGATCATAATTATTTCCAGAATATTAAAAGTAAAATGGCGCGACATTCTAAAAAAAATCGCGCCACTATAAAAGATAATTTGTGACTATTTTAACATGATGACCAAATCAAGAGGATTCACCACGAAGGCACGAAGAGCACGAAGGAAAAACAAATTTGTTACTCATCATTTCAAGATAGTGGTTAATATTCATGATAGCAATATGTTGAAAGAGCTTAAAACAGGTTGAGCAAGAACCTGTCAACGTAGTCCTATAATCTAGTATAAATTGCCTCAGTTCAGAACATATAGCATTATTTTATGAGGTACTAGTTTACTAATAAACCTTCGTGTTCTTCGTGCCTTCGTGGTGAATTTTTTCAACGTAAACCACTTAATCAACAGGCTTAACTCAGCCCTAAGCCAATGACTAATCCGGTTGCGACTCCAATACCGATAAACATACCGCAAATCATTAAACCAACAGCAACATTACCTTTAGCAAGCTCATCACTAATATTAAAATTAACTATTTTATTAAAACTGCCACAGCCAAG
>JABGQJ010001412.1 GCA_018648945.1 Victivallales bacterium | reverse complement strand
ATGTGACCATCAATTTACCCATTTAAGACCACCGCAGAGTTGAAAATCAAGACGCCACGTGAAGGTAACGTCCTCCGCCCACCTTGCCAGCAGGGCAAACTGGAGTTGCCTTCCACAGGCCCTGCCAGTACCCCATGCTCGATGTCGCGGAAGACTTCGGTTGGCAGGAGTAGCTTCGGGCATCCTCCGCTCATCCGCTGCAGCCATACCCTCACCTGCCGCCTTCCTGCGTAAAAAATCGAGGAGGCTCTGTAGACAGTGTGGCCACACGTCCGTTTATCCTCTTAGTAGCGTCCACAACCACCCGGAACGGAAGAGAGACGTGAGGTGCAAATTGGCTAACCGAGATGAACACCACGATCGAGCACTCAGACTGTCTGTCCCGCATCCGGAGAAGCAGCCGATGGGGCCGCTGGTCCTTCGGAGATTCCTGCGCGCCTTCACCTTGATCGAGCTCCTGGTCGTCATCGCCATCATCGCCATTCTTGCCGCTCTTCTTCTTCCCGCACTGGCCACGGCAAAGGAACGCGCGCGCCGTGCACTTTGTCTCAGCAATCTGAGACAGATCGGCATGGGGCTGACCATCTATGCAGATGAGAACGACGGGTACTCACCACCAGCTTGGCTTCCCCAGGGGCATCCTGTCATCTGGGACGGTTCACAGGGAGTCGCTCAGGGATACGGCCTGGCCCTGAGCGCGGGCCAACTGGCCCAGCTGGCCTTCTGCCCTGCCGCGGATGTGCGCACGCCAACAAGCCCGTGGGGGATGCAGA
>JABGQJ010001411.1 GCA_018648945.1 Victivallales bacterium | reverse complement strand
GCCACACCCCGCAAACTGGCCGACGGCGCGCCCACTGCGGAGAAGCTCGGTTGGCGCATGTCCATCGAGTGCTGGAGTTTCCGCAATTTCACCTTCTTCGAGTCCGTGGACAAGGCCAGCCGCATGGGCGTGAAATACCTGGAGATGTTCCCCGGCCAGACCGTGGCCAAGGAGCTAGGCGAGGTCAAGACCAACCAGGACATGTCGCCCGACGTGCAGAAGGCCATCCAGGCCAAACTCGACGAGGCCGGGATCAAGGTCGTCAATTTCGGCGTCACCGGCATCCCCGGCGACGACGCCGGTCGCCGCAAGCTCTTCACCTGGGCCAAGTCCATGGGTATCGAGACCATCGCCGCCGAGCCCGACCCCAAAGACCTACCTGGAATCGACAAGGTCTGCCAGGAATTCGGCATTAACGTGGCCCTCCACAACCACCCCGACCCCTCCCGCTACTGGAATCCCCAAACCGTGCTCGACGCCTGCAAGGGCCTCAGCCCCCGCATCGGAGCCTGCGCGGACACCGGCCACTGGATGCGCTCCAACATCAAGCCCATCGATGCCATCAAGCTCCTCGAGGGCCGACTCGTCAGCTTCCATTTCAAGGATCTGAACACCTACGGCAAGGAAGGCGCTCACGATGTGCCATGGGGCACCGGCAAAGGAGACGTCATCGGGATCCTGCGCGAACTGAAGCGTCAGGGCGTCAAGGCCGTATTCTCCAGCGAATACGAACACAACTGGGACAAGAGCGAGACCGAGATCGCCGCCTGCGT
>JABGQJ010001410.1 GCA_018648945.1 Victivallales bacterium | reverse complement strand
GAGAGCATATCCACTCTCAGGATCTGCTCGCCAGTAGATGAGACCACCGGGAGTGTCATGTTGCCACTCGGTCGGGCGTGCCATCGTTCGCCTTCAGCTACCATCAGGACTCGTTCTCCAGGTTGACTGGGGGAAGGTAGGGACTGGAGGGGGGGCATGCAAGGTGGGGTGAGGACGGGCGAGCGGCCGCTGCTCTGCTTTGGTTGGTGGCCCGGCATTGGGGTCCACCATACGTCACAACGGGGGCCTTCCCCTCGCCCGGGGGGGCTTGGGGGAAGGGGAGACCCGCCGGGCAGGGCTGGGAAGAGAAGAGAGAAGAGAGAGGAGGAGAGAGGAGAGCCTGCCCGACGGGAAAATTGCTCTGTTCGGTCTCTTTTTGGGCCTCAATGCTATGGTACCATGAGGCGGGAGAAAATGCAAGCGTCACGGTGTTGGTTTTCTCGGGGCGATTTCCCACAAGCTCTAAGAATAGGCCCCAGGGAGCATTCTCAGCTGGTCGTCTGGCGGCACCGACGACTGCTTTCTGTTCCCGGCCCCGCCTCGCGGGGTTCCCCTTCCCCCTCCCCCTTCCCCTTTCCCTCCTGACTTCTGACTCCTGAATCCTGACTCCTGACTTCTGCTTCCTCTCCTTCCCCCTCCCCCCACTCGATGTTCGATGTTGGGCGTTCGATGTTGGGCGTTCGATGTTGGGCGTTCGATGTTCGCCCCCCTTCCTCTCCTTCCCCTCCCCCCACTCGATGTTCGATGTTGGGCGTTCGATGTTGGGCGTTCGATGT
>JABGQJ010000141.1:5982-13815 GCA_018648945.1 Victivallales bacterium | reverse complement strand
CTCCCGCAACGCTGAACCGCCAAGGCGATGAATGGACCGCATCGGCGAAGGTCCCCGAGGGCACCACCGCCTGGTTCCTCAACGCCTACAGCGGCAAGCTCGTCATCAGTTCCGACTATCAGGAACCGAAGAAGGCCCGCGCGGCTGCCAAGGGCATGACCCCGAATGCCATGTGGACCTACAAGGAAGTGGACGGCAAGGAACTGAAGCTCTCCGTCTTCCTGCCCGACGGCTATGATGCCGGCGGTCCCTTCCCTGCCTTCGTCGCCTTCCACGGCGGCAGTTGGAACGCTGGCGACGCCAACTGGCACTACCCCGACTGCGCCTACTGGAGCAAGCGCGGCATGGTCGCGGTATCGGTGGATTACCGGCTCAAGGACCGGGACAAGGTCCAGGTGCCGCTCGACTGCGTCAAGGACGCCAAGTCTGCCATTCGCTTCCTGCGCAAGAACGCCGAGAAGCTAAAGATATACCCCGACAAGATCGTGGTCGCCGGCGGTTCCGCCGGTGGGCAACTGGCCGCCGCGACTGCGATGCTCACCAGCACAGGAACCAACGACGATCAGTATGATCCTGCGATCTCGTGCAAGCCCAACGCCGTCGTCCTCTGGAACCCTTGGTTCAAGTGCCAGAAGGACCTCTCGCCACCCAACTTCGTGACCGAGGGCCTGCCGCCCGTCATCACCTTCCTCGGCGACCAGGACCCAGGCATTCCCCCCGAGTCCCTACTGGCCTTCCACGAGTCGCTGAAGAAGGCAGAGAACGCCTCGGAATACTACGTCGGCAAGGGTGGCAAGCACGGCTTCTGCAACGGACGCAATCCCGGCAACCCCTTCTTCTACTGGTCGCTGGAACTGACCGACCAGTTCCTGGTGAAGCACGGGATTCTGACCGGCCCAGCCAAGGTCGAGCTTCCCGGTGGCGTGAAGGCGCTCGGAGACGGGGATTTCAGGGCGTATCGGTAGGTCGCCCGTGAGACACGCGGCCCCATCGTGGCCACGCTCGCCCCGCCAGAGCGGGGTCGCCGAAGCCGCCGCAGATTGCAGAACTGCCTGGCGCCTTCCCCGTGCTACTCCGTTGAGTCCCTGTCCTGCTCGCCGCCGCAACCGCTGGCTGCTTGTACCCGGGCCATCAGCTCGCGCGGCAGATAGGGCTTGCGAAGGTACTGGACCTCCCCCGCAAAGAGGCCGAGGTCCACGGGCGACTCCTCGCTGTCGCTGGTGAGAAGAACGCCGACATGGGGCGTACGTTCCCGCAGCTCGCGCACGAAGGCAATGGGATCCCTCAGCAGGCCGCAGTCCAAGAGCACGCACGTCATCTCCCCGTGCCGCTCGGCCACGATCCCGAGGACGCCCTCCGCGCTGTCTGCGGGAAGCACCGTGTAGCCGTAGCGTTCCAGTATCTTGCGGGTGACGCTGGCCACCAGCATCTCCTCGTCAGCCACGACCATGAGACCACGCCCACTGAAGGGGCTGGCCGTGCCTTCCTCCTCTTCTGCAGGCAGACCAACGGCGGCGACGGTGGGGAGGAAGACGACGAATGTGGTCCCTTCACCCACCGCGCTGACCACTCGGATCGCGCCCTGGTGCGCGCGCACAATACCGAGTACGCTGGCAAGCCCAAGCCCGCGGCCAGTGAACTTGGTCGTGAAGAAGGGATCAAAGGCCTTCGACAGCGTCGCCCTTTCCATGCCACACCCGGTATCACTCACGGCGATCCGGGCGTAGGCCCCGGACTGAAGACTCCCATACTCGCCGAATCCGTCAAACTGCTGGGGTTCCGCGAACTCGATCGGGGACACGGTGATCTGCACAGCACCATCCTCACGGCCAGCCTGGGCCATGGCCTCCCGGGCGTTCTCCACGAGATTCACGACTAGCTGTTGGAGATGGGCGGTATCGCCCTTGATCATGACCCTAGGTGTCACGTCGTACTCAAGGAGCCCGCCACCATCCCGAACGGTTCGCAGGAAGGGAGCCATGCGGGTCACGAATTCCCCCAGGTCCAGGGGCGACAGATTGCCGCGGCACTGGCCGGAATAGGTGAGCATCTGGTTGGTCAGTACGGCCGCTCGCTTTGCTGCCTTCTGGATTTCGCGCAGGAACGTGCGCGCCGAATCGTCGTGCGGCATGCCGCTGATCGCCAGCGACGCATTGCCCATGATGCTCGTCAACAGGTTGTTGTAGCTGTGAGCGATGCCACCGGCCAGCATGGTCAGGCTTTCCGCTCGCTGGGCCTCGCGCAGTCGCTCCTGGAACTCGCGCTGCTGGGCCTCGATCCGTTTGCGGGCGATGGCATAGCGGAGGACGCGCCACAGGACATCCTCGTTGACCTGGTCCTTGACCAGGTAGTCCTGGGCCCCGCGCTGAACCATCTCCAGGCCAATCACATCGTCGTCCAAGCCGGTCAACATCACGATGGGAACGTACGGGATTTCCTTTTTGAGGCGCGCCAGGGAATCCGCCCCCTCGCTGTCGGGCAGTTTGTAGTCGAGGAACACCACGTCGAAGTCGCTCTCGCCGACCAGCTCCACAGCCCGCGACAGCCGCTCTGCCACGACGATGGTCGGCATGGTGAGATTGGTCAGAGCCAGGTAGCTCTGGAAGAGGTCGGCATCGAGCGGGCTGTCCTCGATGAGGAGAATGCGAATCGAGTCTTGCTGAAGCGTGGTTTCGTCCATTGCACCTGCCATCCTCTATGGGAAGGGCTAGCTTCTGGTGATTTGGAGGCCCGACTCGGAAAGAGACATGCCTACGAAGCGAGCGCGGGGATTGGGGGGGGTCACGTCAAGACAACGGCGGATGCGCTCCGCCGCCTGCGGGTCCCGCGCGAACATGAGCAGGTAGCCGCCGCCGCCGGCACCCAGGAGTTTCGCCCCGAGCAACCAATCGCGCAAGGGGGCCAGAATGACCGCCACGGAGGCAGGGTAGCTGCCCGGGTCGAGGCGGGAGTTCAGTTGACGGCTCCGTCTGACAACGGCAGCCAGTCGATCATAGTCGCCGAGCTGGATTGCGTCGGCGGCAGCGTCCGCCGCCTGCCCGATCCCCGCCAGCACGCGGAGATGTTCGCCGCTGTTGAGCAGGACCTGCCGGACAACCTGGCCGAGGATATTCTTCGCCACCCGGGTGATACCGGTGTAGTAGAGGAGGATGGACTGGCTGCGCTCCGCGAAGAGCCGTCCCGGCAGCCAACGGACGACGGGCGTCTGGTCCAGTTCGCCGTCGGTGGTGAGCAGCTTGACCCCGGGGAAGAGTCCCCCAGCCTGGTCCTGCCAGCCGCCACCGGTAGTGAGAAGTTGCTCAAGAACCAAAGTGTGGGTCACCAGGTCCGCCTGCGTCCAGCCCAGACCACACACCTCCGACAGCGCGCCGAGCAAAGTGGCTCCCAGGATGCTACTGGTCCCCAGGCCGGACCCCTTGGGTACGGCTGCAAGAAGCGAGATCTCCAGGCCGCCACCGAAATCCACCAGCTGGTCGGCCAGCGAAGCGTACGCCTGCCCGCCATGGGGCGGCAGGAAGCCGGCGAGGGCCAAGGCGGCCTTGCTCAAGGCGAATGGGTCACCCACGACATTGTAGGCGGCAAGCTCCGCGCGGGTCGTGATCCGTGTCTCGGAACCCAGGTCAATGGACCGCAGATGCAGAACCGGCTCGCTGGTGGGCCGCACGAACACCTGGATCGGCGGCTGCCCATTGAGGTCGACGGCAAGGTTGGTCACCCTGGCCCCAGCCATGAAGCAGAACGGTGGCGTATCCGTCCAGCCGCCGGCAAGATCGAGACGCACGGGACTCCGCGCCCAGATGATCTGGTCGGGAAGGACACAGCGACGAGGCTCCACCGGAGCCGTCCCAAGCGTCGACAGCACCGCCTCCCGAACGGCGCCGTAGGCGGACCCCATATGGGCCTCGACGGTGTCCTCGTCAAGGCCACGAACTCGCTGGCACTCGGCCTCAAACGCATGGAACTGAGCACGCTTCAAGGGCGCGGACGATGAATCGCCGACAAAACGGCTCACATCCGGGAGGTCGGGCAGACTGCGGCAGGAGGCGGCAAGAGCCTTCAGATCGAGACGGAGGAAGGCGCTGCGGGCGTGGTGCTCGATCATCCGGGGGATCGCCGCTCCGCGGAACTGGCGACGCTGGGCGTAGAGGCGGGGGAGGGCGGCCGTATCGCCCAGTTCCCGCGCGGACAGCCGTCTGGTCGCGCACCATAGGGCCCGCCAGTCGCGGCAATCGGGCGCCGCCGATGGCACCGGCGCGCCGCCCGTGCTGGCGACGGGAAGGTTGAGGGGCTCTCCTTCCGTTCGCCCTGCTTCCTCGCCTTCGCCGATCATCCACTGCACCAGGCCAGCGGGCAGCGCGGGGCCGTCCAGCGCGGGGAAGAGGGGGGCATCGAAGAGATCCGTCTCCGGATCGAGGCCGGCAGTTCCCCAGTCCAAACCGCGCGCCGCGAGCCAGCGGCCAACGGATCGCCCGAGCCAGCGGGTCCCCTCATCGCCCAGGGCGCCGCGGAACGCATCGTCCATGCCATACACCCGCGGCACAAGTTGCTCGTCGGCCAGCGGCACCACGTCCAGACAAGTTCCTGGCGGGAGGGTGAGTGCCCAATCGTTCCCGGGCACGCCAGTGATCACATGGTCCTGGCTTAGGTTCCAGTTCGCCCCGACCGCGCTGTTCTCGATCCAGATGTTGGCATTCGAGGCGCGGAGGCGCGCCGCTACGCTGGCGTTCTGGATGAAGACCGAGGGGTGGGGGCGACAGGCCAGCCCCCCGTCGTGGCGTTGATCCACGACCAGATTCTGTAGGCTCAATGTGGAGGATACGAGGTCGCGTCCGGACCCGAAGTGGTGGAAGCCGCCGTCGGGAAGCGGACAGACAGCGGCGCCCAACTGCCCGATCACCGGGTCCGGGGCAGGGGACTCCGCGCCCAAGGCGAGCCCAAAGTCCGCGTACAGTTCATAGAAATGTGCAGAGGAAGCCGCTGGATCGTCGAAATCGACCCCGCACTTGGCAAAAAGCACGCGCAGAGCCTTCTCCGAGAACAGCCAGAAGCCCGAATCGATCAGGAACAACTGGTCCCGCGCGTGTTTGTTGATGGTCTCGGGCGCAGGCTTCTGCAAAAAGAAGCGGAGGGCGTGCCCCGCGCGGCGGTCGCAGAAGAAAACCCCATGGCGAGATGCCTGTTCAGGGGATACCCAGAGGCCCAGGGCCACAACGTCCGCCATCGGCAACGCCGGCAGACTGGCACAACGCAGGAGGGCATCCCCGCTGGCGACGCCGGCCACCAGACCCGCGGGGGCCTGCTCGAACACCCGTTCGGAGAACTCCGCATGCAGATCCAGCAGCGACTGCTCCAGGCGCTGGCCACGCGACCAGCGCCAAACCGGCATCGGCATCAGGACCTTGCCAGCGGCGGCGTAGGCGGGGAGACGGCGGCTCAGGCCCCCCGCGTGGACAACAAGGCGGCGCCCGGAACGCACCCACTCGGGGAACGACTGCCCCGCCCCGCTCTCGCGCCATGCAGCCAGGAAGGCGTGCACGGTGCCGCCGCCCGAGCCAAGGCGCTGGCCCTCGGGATCCGAACACACGGCGTACTCAGGTCCGCACAGCCCTTCGGTCTCGGCAATATGCCGGGTGCCATTGGGGGGCAGGGAGACGATCTTCTGCAGCTCTGCCATCTTCACTTCCCAGGTCCGCTGGTCTCGATCTGTTGTGTCTCGTAGGCGATCACATCATCCAGGATGGTATGCAGCAAGCGGGTGGGGCGGTAGTCGACGAGACGGGCTGCCTTGCGTAGGTCCGGCACTCGCCGACGCATGTCGTCGAACCCCTCACCATAGGCGCGCTCGTAGGGGATCAGGACAACGTCCGAGGAACTCCCCGCCTGTTCGCGCACGCGCTCGGCCAGCTGCTGAATCGTCACTTCCTCGTCGTTGCCGACATTGACGATCTCGCCGCGCGCCTGGGGGCAGGCCATGAGGTCCGCCAACCCGGTCACGATATCCTGCACATGCCCGAAGCACCGGCTCTGCTGACCGTCGCCATAGACGGTGATCGGTTCGCCGCGCAAAGCCTGCCGCACAAAGGTGGGCACGACCATGCCGTACTGCCCGGTCTGCCGGGGACCGACCGTGTTGAAAAGCCGCGCGATCACCACGGGCAGGCGCGATTCGTACCAGTGGGCCAAGGCCAGAAACTCGTCCAGAGCCTTGGCGCAGGCGTAGCTCCAGCGCCGCTTGGTGGTTGCCCCCATGATTCGGTCGTCCCCCTCGGAGAAGGGAATGCGGCTGCCTTTGCCGTAGACTTCCGAAGTGGAGGTGATCAGCACCGGACGGCGGTACCGGGCGCAAGCCCGGAGCACCACATCGGTGCCACCAACGATACTCTCGATGGTGCGTACCGGCTGGTCGATGATCAGCCGAACTCCCACGGCGGACGCCAGGTGAAACACCAGGTCCACCTGCTTCACGCACTCGTTGACGATCCCGGGGTCGTTGACGGTATCCACCACCAACTCGACTCGCCGACCATCCTCCACCTCCTCCAGGTTCTCGTACCGACCGGTGGAGAGATCGTCAAGGACAAGGACATCCGTGCCGCGCGCCAGCAGTTCCCGGACAAGCCAGGAACCAACGAAACCGGCACCGCCAGTGATCAGAGCTCTCATTCGGTGACCGCACCTCTAGTGAGGAGGGACGGGGAATCCCCCCGAGTTGATCAGATCCCGTGGTATTCCCGGTACCACTCCACGAAAGCGGGGATGCCAGCGGCGATTGGTGTGCTGGGGTCAAAGCCAAGCTTGGCCTGCGCCTTCGCCACGTCGGCATAGGTCGCGGGGACATCCCCCGGCTGCATGGGAAGAAGCTCCATCTCGGGCTTCACGCCCAGGGCGTCGGAGAGCATCCCAATCATGTCCATCAGGTTCTCGCAACGGTGGTTGCCGAGGTTGAAGATCTCGTATTGGTCAAGGCCCGGTGCGAACATGGCGCCGCAGAGACCTTGGACGATATCGTCCACATAGGTGAAATCGCGCTGCATATTGCCGCGGTTAAAGACCTTGATCGGCTCGCCGGCCAGCATCGCCTTGGTGAACAGCCACATGGCCATGTCCGGGCGTCCCCACGGGCCATAGACAGTGAAAAACCGCAGCCCCACGGTCTGCAGACCGAAAAGGTGGCTGTAGGAATGGGCCATCAACTCGTTGGCCTTCTTCGTCGCCGCATAGAGGCTGACCGGGGTGTCCACCGGGTCGCTCTCGCTGAAGGGCAGTTTGGTGTTGCCGCCATAGACGCTGGAGCTGGAGGCATAGACCAACCGGGGTTGCGGGTCGGCGTGACGGCACGCTTCGAGGATGTTCAGAAATCCCTCGAGGTTCGCCGTCTGATAGACATGGGGGTTGGTCAGGGAATAGCGGACGCCCGCCTGCGCCGCCAAGTTGCAGACCACGTCCGGCTGCCATTCGTTCACCAGCGCCAGCAGGCGCTCGCCCTCGGTCAGATCCAGCCGTTCTCCCCGGTACCCAGGACTGGCTTCCAGCAAGCGATGGCGATCCTCCTTCAACTCGACGGAGTAGTAATCGCTGAAGTTGTCGATGCCGACAACCTCATGCCCTTCGGCGAGCAGGTGCCGAGCAAGGTGGA
The DNA here is from genome assembly GCA_018648945.1 of Victivallales bacterium. The sequence goes on along the minus strand of JABGQJ010000141.1, from coordinate 6,179 downwards.
AACCGATGAACCCGGCGGTGCCTGTGATGACGATCTTCATCCCTGGCGATCTCCCAATGGAACGTGAAGGCAGGCCCGGACCCATCCGGCAGCCCCTAGAGCGAATCCCAGAAGGCGGCCAACCCGCGGTCGAACACCTTCACGAAATACTTCTTCCGCAGTTCGTTCACGAAGGCCCGGTAGCGCGTCTTCTCTTC
>JABGQJ010000141.1:0-5886 GCA_018648945.1 Victivallales bacterium | reverse complement strand
CTCGGCGAGCACCTTGGCGGCCGTCTCTTCCTGCTTCCCCTCGTATTTGCCATCAGCCTTGATGACGATGTCTTGGAGACGCACCTCGGCAGGGCGCATGAATTCCGCGCGGTGCTCGTCGTAGTAGGCCTTCACTTGGGCCGGGCCGATGTCGATGTTCCGCCTTACCTTCTCACGCACCAGAAGCTCGATGGCCAGGGCGCGATAGACCTTGTCCTCAAACTCCTTCATCGTCAGGCCGCGCTCCTCCACGAGCGCCTCGAACTTGGCGCGATCGCCGTTCGCCTGGGTCTTCGCGAAGCGGTCCAGACGCAGCTGCACCAGATTGGCCGGAAGCTCCACCCCAAGCGTCTGGAACTCGGCATAGATCAGCTCCTGCTCCACAATGCGGACGGCCGTATGGTTCCGCAATGCAGCCAGTGCCTCCTCCAGTTCCTTGCCCCCCAGCTTCGAGCGGAGCGTGTCCTCCAGCCGCTGGCTCTCCTCGTACACCTCAAACGCAGTGATCACCTCGTCTTGAACTCGGGCAACCACGCTGTCAGTGGACTGCGCCCCCGCAGGTGCGCCACACATCAGAACCACGATGGCGATCAACAGAAACATGCTCATGGGAGATTCCTTACAGCCGCAGTCTGGGCATAAACGCTCGTGCGTAGGGTAGAGCCCAAACATAACACGCCCAAGAGCCGAATACGACGTGTCCCCCAGGCTGGCGCGCACAGGCACTGAAGGAAACCCATACGGAGGCCGGAGCGGAGAGGAGAGAAAAGGGGGATAGCGGGAGGGAGTGGCAACCCCAGGGGGATTCGAACCCCCGTTGCCGGGATGAAAACCCGGTGTCCTAGGCCTCTAGACGATGGGGTCAGAGTCGCACCACCATTTCAACTGGTGAGCAAATAATCTAGGTCCCATCACGCGTTCTTCAAGTCGAAAGTTGTGCAAAAGCCACCTATCTTATGCGCGCCCCCACGAGAGCAGTCGGGTAGGACCAGAGTCGTTCATGCGGAGACGAGTATGTCCGAAGAGCAACGCGTGGTGAAGATACACTGTCCCGGCTGCGGACAGAAGATGGACGTCAGCGATGTCCTTCCCTTCGCGCGCATTTCCTGTCCGGCCTGTGACGCGGAGGTGATCGTGCCTCGCGTATTCGCGGGCATCACGTTGGAGGAGCCCATCGCGGAGGGGGCTCGGGCAACGGTCTATCGCGCGCTCGACCCAACCCTCGACCGGGAGGTGGTCGTCAAGGCACTCCCTGCGGGGGACGAGCAGGGCGAAGCGTTCCTGGCTGAAGCCCGCCGTGCCGCTGCCATCACCCATGCCAACGTCGCCCCCATCTACTCGTGCGGCGTGGAGGAAGGCCAGGCCTATCTGGTGATGCAGTTCCTCGCCGGCAGGGATCTAGGCAAATGGCTGGCCGAAGCCGAGCCCGGCGGGAACCCTCGGTTCGCGCTGAAGGTTGGGTTGGCTCTCGGGCGGGCCCTCTCGGCCGCGCGTCGCCAGCAGCTCGAACACGGCCATCTGGTCCCCGCCAACGTGTTGCTCGACTTGGAGGGGAATGTGAAACTGGGCGATTTTGGGCTAGCGCGGTGTGTGGACGATGACGAGATCTGGCACCCGACCGAGCTTGCCTATGCCAGTCCGGAAGCCCTGATGGGTGATCCGGAACTGATCGACTGGCGAGCAGACCTGTTCAGCGTCGGCGCCATTGTCCATCAGCTGCTCACCGGGCGCGACCCTGCAGCTGGCCTGGCTGCGGAGCAGATCCGGGAAGCGCGGCTTTCCGGGCAGCTTCCCGCGGAGCCAGCCCGCTTGGTGGCTGGCCTGCCCGCAGGGCTGTCCGACCTGGTCATGTCCCTGCTGGCGTACAGGCCCGAGGACCGCCCGAGCGGATACGAGGAGGTGGTTGGCGCGTTCCGCGCATTCGAGCAGAAAGTGACGCACGACACGGCCTCCCAGACACGCCGAGTGAAGCCCACCGGCACCCCCGCCCGTGGCCTCAAAGTAGGTGCTCTCGAGTCAGCGGGCCGCTCACGCCGCGGCGCGCCCGTCAGCGCGCCCCGGAGCCGCGTCCATCTGCTGATCAATGTCGGGCTGGTGGTCGCCGCCATCGCCCTGATGATCCTCATGGCGCTCCTCATCTGGCAACAGTCGCCCCCGACACCCGACAACGAACGTGCCCCAGCCCCACAGCAGGAGAAGGCAGCCGAGGCCAACCCCTCTCCCCCGGCCGAGGTGGACCCCGGGGGGGCGGCCTCGAAGCCTCCTGGCAACGGCCCGGCGTCACCTGCCGCAGGGGCAGTCGCTCCCCTGCCAGACGTCCCGGCAGGACCGCGCCCAAAACCTGCGGGGCTCGGCTTCCTAGGAGCCCAGCCCGCCCTCGATGCCTACCTGCAGTCCCTGCCCGAGGCCGCCCGGGCCTTGGAGCAGGAGCGACTGACCGTGATCCGGCAAGTGCGCCAGCAACTGGTCAAGGATATGGCGTTGCCCTACGGGGATGTGGGAGAAGGCATTCTCCTCCTCGATGGTCGGCGGCTCAAGGGCTCTCTTGGCATGGTGAACGAGAGCATGCTGCAGATCCGCGCCCAAACTGGGGACCAGACGATCAAGTGGACGGACCTCCCGTTCCCTCAATGCGTCCAGTTCCTGACCCACTATGTTGATCAGCGTATCGCCCAGGCGGACGCCGAGCTCCCCAAGGACGAGTTGGCCGAGCAGCGCCGGAGCATCGCCACCGTTTGCCTTCGGAACGCCGTGCTCTGCGAATGGTACGGCCAGCCGGAACTTGGTCGCCGTTTCGCCCAGCTCTGCAGCGAGAATACCGAGACACTCCTGCCAGTTCTGCGCCGCCTGGCACCCAAAACGCTGGCAGCCAACTGACCGCTGTTCCCGCGACGATGCGCCTCCCCAATTCCGACTCCTGACTCCTGAATTCTGACTCCTCCCTCCTGAATCCCTCCCCCTCAACGCTGGCAGTTCGGGCAGTAGAAAGTGCCGCGCCCGGCGAGGACGCGACGGCGCACGGCATGACCCGGGCCGCAACGGGGACAGTCCTGACCGTCGCGACCATAGACACCCAGGTGGACGGTGAAACGCCCTTCGCTGCCGTCGGGCGCGCGGAAATCGCTGATCGTAGTTCCTCCCAGCTCGATGGCTTCGGCAAGCACCTCCTTGATCTCCTCCGCCAACCGTTGGCAACGCACAGCGCTGACTCGCCCGCCTTGGCGGGAAGGCAGAATGCCGGCTCGATGCAGTGACTCGCTGGCATAGATGTTGCCGACGCCAACCACAATCCGCTGATCCATGATGAGCGACTTGATCGAGGCTCTGCGCCCATGGCTGGCCCCGCGCAAATAGGCCCCGGTGAAGGTGTCTTCCAGGGGCTCGGGGCCAAAGGCCGCGAACAGATCGGGTTCGGCCGCCTGCAGGTCCACGTAGGCCTCGGCGCTCCCGAACCGGCGGGGATCGTTGAACCGCCACACGCGGCCATCGGCCAAAGGCCAACAGATGCGGTCATGGGGCAAGGCTGGCACCCCCTCGGCATCGACCCGCATCGACCCGGTCATGCCCAGGTGCAGACGCAGCCCGCCGCCATCGTCGAGATCCACCAGCAAATACTTGGCCCGGCGTCGGACCGTGCGGATGCCGCGGCCCACGCAAACGCCCTCCAGCTGCTCGCGGGAGAGTGGCTTGCGCAGGCGATCCACCCGCAGCTCCACCGCGGTCACTGTCGCGCCCGGCAGGTGACGGGCCAGCGCGCGGCGGACGGTCTCGACTTCGGGTAGCTCAGGCATGACCTAGATATCGTGGCTGAAGAGCCCGTCCCGCAGCTTGGGCTCGAACCAGGTGGACTTGGGCGGCATGATCTCGCCCGCATCGGAGATGGCCATGAGCTGGTCGAGCGTGGTGGGGAACATAGCGAAGGCCACTGCGGCCTCACCGGAATCCACCCGTTTCTCCAGCTCCGCCGTGCCGCGGATGCCGCCTACGAAATCGATGCCGGTGCTCGTCCGCGGATCGTCGATGCCCAGAACGGGGGTGAGCACGTGCGTCTGCAGCAGGCTCACATCCAGGCAGTCCACCGGTGACAGGGCGCTGATGTCGCCCCGGTAGGCAAGCCGCCACCACTTCTTCTCCAAATACATGTGGACCACGCCGGCTTGATCCGGCGTGGGGGAATCGGCGGGGGTCACGTCGAAGCCCGCCGCGATCTTGGTCCGCACCTGTTCGGGTGTGCGCCCATTGAGGCTGAAAACGACGCGATTGTAGGGCAGAATCTGGAGCTGGCTAGCGGGGAAAATCACGGTCAGGAAGCTGTTGTACTCCTCGCTGCCAGTGTGGTCCGGATTCGCTTCGCGCAAGGCTGCGCGGGCCCGGCTGGCGCTGGCGGCGCGATGATGCCCATCGGCAATGTAGAGGCAGGGAACGGTGGCGAAGGCCGCCTGGAGGGCGGCAGTGGAAGCTTCGGCAACTCGCCAGCCCGTGTGTTGCACGCCATCGTCGGCCGTGAAGTCAAAGACCGGAGTGCCAGCCATGGTGTCAGCCACAAGTTGGTCGATCTCGTCGGTAGCGCGGCAGGCCAGGAAGACGGGGCCGGTCTGCGACCGCAAGGTCAGGATGTGCCGCGTGCGGTCGTCCTCCTTGGAGGGGCGGGTCTTCTCATGCTTCTTGATGATCTCCGCATCGTAGTCGTCCACCGAAGCGGCGGCCACAATGCCCGTCTGCCGGTGGCCATTCCTGACCAGGCTGTAGACGTAGTAGGATGGGCGGCTGTCAGCCACGAGAGGCACTTCCCGGCAGAGCCGCGCGTAGTTCTCTTTGGCCTTGGCATAGACGGCATCGTCGTAGGAGCCGATCTCGTCGGGCAGCTCGATCTCCGCGCGGGCTACGCGCATGAATCCCAGGGGGTTGCTGGCGGCGAGGGCGGCTGCCTCCTCGCGGTTGACCACATCGTATGGCGGATCGGCCACTTGCTTGGCCTGGTTGGCTGGCGGCATCACGGCAGCAAAAGGAAGTACCTTGGCCATCGTTGTTTCCCTGATCGCTGAAGGTTCCGGTTACAGACAGACCCCGTACTGTAGCGCCCGGCGAGCGAAACTCCGAATAGAGGGAGCCAACATCAAGCGCCCAATCAGGGGGCTGGAATCGTCACCAAGCGCCCGGGCCGCTACCCCTGGATGCACGGCATCCCATCGTGCCAGGCAATCTCCTTCCGTGACAGGTACCAGGTCTTGCCCTTGTCGTCATTGCCCTGGAAGAAGAGGTGGTAGGTACCGTTGGCGGCCTCGAACACGAAGGGATGCCCGGATTCGCTATGGTTCCACTCCCCTGGAGCGCCGTTGGGGAGGATTGGCGTGTCCGACACCCGCTCCCAGCTCAGGCCGTCATCGCTGACCGCGCAGCCGATCTGTTGCGGTGCGTTGTTGTAGGCGCCACCGTAGAACATGTAGAGTCTGCCATCATGTCTGCACAGGGCCGAGGCCTCGATGCATTCGCCCTCCCACGGCAGCTCGGGTTGCAGAATCGACTCATTGCAGAGCTGCACCCAATCCCCCCGGCAGTACCCGGAGTCCACCGGTGCGGCCGCGACGCCGGTCATCTGCACGCGCATATCGGGATCACGGGTGGAGAAGTAGAGGAGCAACTTCCCATCGTGTACGATCACGTCCGCGTCGATGGCTCGCCCGGAATTCCAGTCGCCCGTCGGGGAGAAGATTGGGTTGGTGCTGTTGGGAATGAAGGTGATGCCGTCGTCGGACGTGGCGTGGCAGATGGCATCGTCGGCACCGTTGCCATAGGTCTGGTAGAGCAGATGCACGCGGTTGCCGAGAACGATCGCTCCGGGAGCACACAACCCCTTCGCGTCACACGGGCTCAGGGGCACCAGCT
>JABGQJ010001409.1 GCA_018648945.1 Victivallales bacterium | reverse complement strand
GAACTGCCGCCAGGCGGGCAGATACTGGGCCAGGAACCGGTAGCCTTCCGGGCCGGTGGCCTCGATCTCGCGGTCGGCGGCCAGCACGAACTCCGGGGCACTCCAGTGCAGGCGACTCCCCACATGCCCGCCTTCCAGACAGGTGAAGCCAAGATCGAAGAACAGGTTGGCCAGACGCTCGACGCGGGAGAAATCGAAGCGGTAGCCGCCATCCGCCAGTTGCTCGATCTCCACCAGCCGAATGGGCAGCAGAAAGTGGGTCTGGCGACCATCCCGCATGACCTTGGCGTACCGCTCGATCATCTGCCAATGCTCTGGCGACCACGGCTCAAGGCCGTGTCGCGAGGCCATATTCTCCAGACTGAACCAGTTGGTCACCTTCAGGTTGCCCTGGACTGGAACCCGCGCCGCGTGGACCTGGATCTCGATGGGAATCTCTGCCATCGTCGAGCCAACGCCAAGGCTCAGTGTTGCCTGATAGACCCCGGGCTCCGCATCCGTAGGAATGCGCCAGAGGAGATGGAGCGCGACCTGTCCATTTTTCAGTTCGCACGAGCCCGCCACCGGCTTGAGGGCGTCATAGACGCGGAAGGGCGCGGCACGGCTGATGTAGCCGCTCGGATCGTCGCCAGGCTTGGTGACGAAGCCATGGAGGCCCGTGTTGCGTTCCACCATCACATCGACTAACTGGCAGATCTGTGGTGTGCCTGGCACGTCGCCGTCGAGGGAGAAGGACAGCTTGGCGGCATCGGGCGCTTGCACGAGTACTTGGCAGGCGC
>JABGQJ010001408.1 GCA_018648945.1 Victivallales bacterium | reverse complement strand
TACGTCCCACTCCGAAACTGCACCGACACCGGTTCGGTGAGAGGGCCCGCCTGCTTCAGGCGCCGGACCGCATCCCGAGCCCCCTGCAACGTCGCCAACGGTCCATCACGACCATCCGCCGTGGCTGTCGCCACCCGCCCGGACCAAGTGTCCCGCCCTCCCGGGCCCACGTACAGCGTGGTGCCTGAGAGCACACTCCCCGACAACATCGCCAGACCCGCTACGACCAAACACGATCTGCTCAATAGCTTCATGTCAGCTCCAAATCCCGTAGGTTGTCTTACATACATCTGCTTTGGCTCTGGGCACGGGCAGATCGATCCGTCCACAGTATCCTGCGCCGGGGCTACTCGTATTCTTTGGGAACGGCGCAGATCATCATGAAGGGCTTCTTGTCGGACATGTTCCGGTATTGATGCTTCTCGCCGCCTGGGACGATGGCGAAATCGAGGGCGTTGAAAGGGCGTTCCGTGCCGTCCTCATCGACGATGGCCCCCTCGCCGGCCATGGCGAAATTGATGTGTTCCCAGGGATGGGCGTGGAAGGGCGTGTGGCCACCCGGTTCGAGGGTGAAGACCCGCATGGAATAGGCCGGGGTCCCATCTGCGGAGCCGATGGGCAACTGCCGCCAAGCCCCCTTGGCACCGTCCATCTCGACCCCAGTCTTCGGAACATCGTTCAGGTTGGTGATCTTCATCGTACAGGTCGTCCTCAGGTCTGGAATATGCGGCCAACGCCTCTGCCCCTACCTCGCCAAAGCGGTTGTCGAACAATACCCCA
>JABGQJ010001407.1 GCA_018648945.1 Victivallales bacterium | reverse complement strand
CAATCGCACCAAAGTTCTGCTGCACCACCGCCTCCCCCTTCTTGCCATAACTGTCACGCACCGCCTGTTTCATCGCTGCAATCGCCGCCTCCCGTGGCAGCACCTCAGAGATCGCAAAGAAGCAGCTCTGCATTACGGTATTGATGCGCTTACCCATCCCCGCATCTGCTGCCACCTGCACGGCATCGATCACATAGAAGCGTAGCTGTTTCTCAATGATGGTCTGCTGCACACTGCGCGGCAGTGTGTCCCACACCTGGTCTGCAGGCTGGTTGGAGTTCAACAGAAAAACCGCACCCAGCTTTGCCATCTCCACCATCTTGTAACGGATCAGAAAACGCTCTTGGTGACAGGCGACAAAATCCGCCTCACCGGGGGTAATCAGGTAGGAGGAACGAATGGGTTCAGCACCAAAACGGAGGTGCGAGACGGTCACCGCACCGGTCTTCTTGGAGTCGTAGACGAAGTAGCCCTGTCCATAGTGGTCGGAGTGCTCCCCGATGATCTTGATCGCGTTGCGGTTGGCGCTGACGGTACCGTCACTCCCCAGACCATAGAAGAGCGCCTTGAACTGCTGCGCTACCGCATCAGGGCGGAAGCTGTTGTCCCACGACAGGCTACTGCCACTGACATCATCCTCAATACCGATGGTGAACGAGGGTTTGGGCTGCATCACCAACATATCAAAGATCGCCTTCACCATGCCAGGGGTAAACTCCTTGGAGGAGATGCCATAACGACCACCCACAATTTTTGGCATCGGTTGCGGCCAGAGCGCCCCA
>JABGQJ010001406.1 GCA_018648945.1 Victivallales bacterium | reverse complement strand
AAGGAGAATCCCGACGCCGCCAATCTCAAGCGGCGGCAGGATGCCCTGAAGCGCCATGCCGACAGCATGACGAAGCTTACGGCCGTCCTGGTCAAGGCAGGAGTGAAGCCCATCTTCATCCTGCCCTCCATCTACGACGAGACCAGCACCATGGCCAAGTCGAACCTCTATGGCGTCAATGGCGCCCTCGGCATTTGTGCGCAGGGAGCGACCAAGCTTGCCGAGGCCAATCAGACGGGGGTGGTCGATTTCTGGGGTGAGATGAACCGCCTCAACGCCCAAGTCCAGAAGGCTGACCCCGAAGCGACCATCGTCGGCGGCGACCGCGTGCATCCCGGTTCCTTCGGTCACTTCCTCATGGCCTACACCTTCCTCGAAGCGCAGAACGTGCCTCAGATTGTCTCTCGGATGGGACTGGATGCCACCGGCGGCAAGGCTGTGCAGCAGGGCAACTGCGCCATCACGGATGTAAAGCAGACCGACACCGGCCTCCGCTTCACCTGCCTGGAGAAGGCCCTGCCATACCCCATCCAGAGGGGCACCGAGTCGGCGCTCAAGCTGGTGCCGTTTCTGGAGAAGATGAACCAGGAGATCCTGCACGTGCAGGGGCTGGCCGTTGGCAACTACGCATTGCTCATCGATGGCCAGGAAGTGGGCGTGTACGAGGCCAAGGCCCTGCAAGTGGGCATCAACTTGGCGGTGAACGCCAAGACGCCCCAGTACAAGCAAGCCCAGGATGTGGCAAAGGTGAACGATCAGCGCCATGGCGTCGAGGCCGGCAGCAT
>JABGQJ010001405.1 GCA_018648945.1 Victivallales bacterium | reverse complement strand
CCTTGAGCTTCCTCATCGGCTACACGAAGACCCATTTCGACACCGAAGAAAAAGTCATGGCAGAGCACGATTACCCGGACTTGGCAGCGCACCGGGCCAAGCATGAGTCCATGAAAGACACGCTCGCCGATCTGGTGCGGGATTTTGAGGAAGAGGGAGCAACCCACGAGCTGGCCAACGCGATCGACACCATGCTGGTCAGCTGGCTCAAGCGGCACATCAGGACAGTAGACCACCTGCTGGCTGACTTCCTCAAGGAGAAGGGCATCTCCCCCGCCGCCTAACGCCCCGCTTGCTCCGTAAACGCCTCGATCAACGCCACCGCGTTCTCGGTGGGAGTCTCGGGCTGGAGGGACTTCGCCGGAGCAAGAATGTAGCCGCCGCCTTTGCCCATCTCCCGGCAGAGCCTTTGCACCTCGGACTGGATCTCCGCAGGCGAACCGAACGCAATGGTGCTCTGGCTCCCGAGGCATCCCCAGAAGGTGATCTTGTCGCCCCATTGCTTTTTCAATGTGTAGGGGTTCATGCCGGCCGCCTCCGGCTGGACGCTCTCCAGCACATCAAGACCGATCTCGATCAGGTCGGGAATGATCTCTGCCACCGAACCACAGGAGTGGCTCATGACGATCTTCCCAGCGTCATGAACGGCCTGGTAAACGCGCGCCCAGCAGGGCTTGATGAACTTCCGCCAACGCTCGGGTCCGAGAATCACGCCCCGTTGATCTCCCCAATCGTCACCGAACATAAGCGCATCAACAGGCAGTTGGACCGTTTCTTTGACAAAC
>JABGQJ010001404.1 GCA_018648945.1 Victivallales bacterium | reverse complement strand
GAAACTCTTGATCTAAAACTTGGTAAAGTAGCTCAACCGTTAAGAGTTGCAATTAGCGGCGGCGCAATCTCACCACCGATAGATGTAACTCTAGAGTTAGTTGGTAGAGAGCGAGTATTGAATAGAGTAGATATGGCTCTTAAATTTATAGAGCAGAGAGTAGCTGCGCAAGGATAGATATTTTTATGTGTTAAAGTGGAGTGTTTTTAATTTTGTATAAAGTGGACGGTGTTTTTTCTTAATAAAATAGATAAATAAATTATCTAATAAACTCTGTGACAAAAAGTTGTTGACATTTTAGGTGAAAGTAAGTAAAGTATGCGCTCGCTCTTTTGGGGCTATAGCTCAGCTGGGAGAGCACCTGCATGGCATGCAGGGGGTCGGCGGTTCGATCCCGCCTAGCTCCACCAAAAATGCTGAAGAAGTAAGTGAAAAGTAGAGTAAGTGAAAAGTTCTAAGTCCCCATCGTCTAGAGGCCTAGGACACCGGGTTTTCATCTCGGCAACAGGGGTTCGAAACCCCTTGGGGACGCCAATAAAGTAAAAAACATCAACTTGTAATGAGTTGATGTTTTTTTATGTCTAATTTGATGTCTAATTTAGGTGGTCAAGCACCATACTGTTCGCGATATTTGCGTACACTTTCGAGTGAATCAGCAAAATCTGGAATATCTTTGAGGTAGGTTATCAGATCTTCTAGATTAACTATGCTTGCAACTCCAACTCCGTAATCTGATTCCACCTCTTGGATTGCAGAACGGTCTCGTTGCCCTCGCTCTTGCCGGT
>JABGQJ010001403.1 GCA_018648945.1 Victivallales bacterium | reverse complement strand
CCCTGCAGAATCAGCAGAACGAATTTTAGAACATATTCAAAGTAGATTATTTAAACCACGAAAGGCTCGACAAGAAAAAATGAATCTTTCATTAACAAATGAAGAAAGAAAAATGTATCAGATATTAAGTCATAAGCCGCTTCATATAGATGCCATCGCAAATGCCTCCGGGAAAACCGGAACAGAGTCTTTATCTATTTTGTTAACACTTGAATTGAAAGGAGCGGCCGCTCAACTCAGTGGGAAACAATTTGTCCGATCTTAAGATGGAAGGTAATTTCTGCCGTTTATTTAAGACAATTGGGAATGGAGAGGTGGCCGAGTTGGCTGAAGGCGCTTCCCTGCTAAGGAAGTGTGCGGGTAACCGTACCGTGGGTTCGAATCCCACCCTCTCCGCTTTTCCAAAATAGTGATTTACATCATACATTTAGAATTCAGGAAGGAATAAATTCCAACAATATGGCCTTGAAATTCACACCATTAATTTCGATTATTTTAATAACATCCTTGGCATGGTCTCATCCAGAAGACCCAAAGGGACGCTGGCATAACGTACTCGGACAAGGGTTTTCTTCTGCGCTGGATATGGATGGTTCAACCATCGCGGTGGGTGAAACCAATGGCGGAATTGTTCCTGGCGGAGTATACGTGTACAATCTTAATCCGATTACCAATGTTTGGGAAATGGATACTTTACTTTTAGCGTCGGATGCGATAGCAGGAGATGGATTTGGAAAATCTATTGCTTTATCCGGCAATTCGCTAATGGTTGGAAAATATGGAAATG
>JABGQJ010001402.1 GCA_018648945.1 Victivallales bacterium | reverse complement strand
CTGCACGCTCGGGCGGATCAGGAAGCGCCCGAGCCCCACCACCTTGTCCAGGTGCGCGCCGCGCTCTGCCATGTTCCAGCCGATCCAGCGGTCGCGGTCCCCAAGGTGCAACGCGGCGGCGCCAAAGCCGACCGCGCCCAGCCAACCGTGCTCGGAACCGACCAGATAGCGCAGTTGGCGCCCCACCAACGGACCGGCCCCCAATGGGTGCTCGGTAATCATCAGCTCGTTCCAGACTGCCATCGACTCCGCGCCCGCCACAAGCACGAGCTCCAGCCTGCGGACCGAGCCCGCCTCGGCGGGAACCCCCACGGCGCCCGGCACCGCCGCGCCCAGTCGCCGAGGGCTCGGAGCCGAACGCCTGCACCGACCCTCGGGAAGGCTGAAGTGGCCCTGCTGCTCCAGCTTGCGGAGAGCCTTCAGGCAGCCACTCTGCTGCCTGCGCCCGAGGAGGTCCTTCAGCTCCAGGAGGTCGCAGAGCTGATCGGCCAACTGCGTCCGGCCCAGTTCGGGGTTCGCCACCAGCATTTGCTTGATCAGGGCGATATTGGCTGGCTCTGAAAGGGCGCGCTTGACTTGGTTCTGGATTTCCATGGCGCCACTATAGACGGCGATTCCATGCTGTCCAGTGGTCTGCTAAGGGTAATGGGCAGGGCTAGCCACCAACCAGCAGGCGCAACGATTGACCCGAGAGCCCGGCAGGGGATAGCCGTAACGCGTGGTGGCGCATGGTAAAAGGGCTTCTACCCTTCTTGTCTCGGGCTCTCCCGTTTCCGGAGCGCACTCCCGAC
>JABGQJ010001401.1 GCA_018648945.1 Victivallales bacterium | reverse complement strand
GGAATAGCCATGCCACTTGCGAATTCCGCGAAGGCTGCTAAATACTCTGTCTTTTTCTTCGTCGCGGTCAACGGCCCCACCCAGACGGCCGCAGCCCGAACCAGACGTGCACGCGAAGGTCCAGAACAGGCAGCACTCAGGTCTCAGGCCCACACAGCCGTCGAAACAGGAACGCCATGCCGGAACAGACGATAGCCGAACTGCTCGCACCCGAAACGTTGGCCCGCATAGATAGCTATGCGCTCCTGGCCCGTGTAGCCGTGGAAGGCTTCATATCCGGACTGCACAGGAGCCTGTACCACGGCTTCGGCAGTGAGTTCTTCCAGTATCGCAGCTACGTGCCGGGAGACGATCTCAAGTACATCGACTGGAAGGTGTACGGGAAACGAGACCGGTTCTACACCAAGGTTTTCCAGGAAGAGACGAACATGAACTGCTGTCTCATCATCGACAGCAGCGCCTCAATGGATTACGGCGGGAAGCGAGCCGCGTGCACCAAATTCCGCTACGCGTGCATGGTCGCGGCCTGCCTTGCTTACCTGGCAACCCGCCAGGGGGACAACGTCGGCCTCTACGCCTACAGCGAGGGGATACTGACCGCAGTGCCGCCCGGGCACAGGACCGGGGGCCTACAGCGCATTCTCACCGAACTCCAGCGGCTCAAACCGCAGACAACAGGGGCCCACGCTGACGCCCTGAACAAGCTCGCGGAGAACTTCCGACGTAGAGGCCTGGTCGTCTGGCTCTCTGATTTTGTGGATATCGACGAGGACCTTTCACAGTTGCTGAAAC
>JABGQJ010001400.1 GCA_018648945.1 Victivallales bacterium | reverse complement strand
CTCGCTCTCTGGGTATGAGCTATACTCAGGCAATGCGATTTATTATTCTCCCTCAAGCGATACGCCAAGTACTCCCTCCTCTCGGAAATGATCTCATCGCCTGTCTGAAAGACTCCTCACTTGCCACTGTCCTCGCTGTTGGAGAACTAACCCAACTTGGACGTCTCCGCCGCGCAAGCACCTTCCGCGTTCTCGAAACTTTTAATGTAGTTGCATTTCTCTACCTTTCGATGACTTTAATGCTTTCTAGTGGCGTTCGCTGGCTCGAAAAGAAATTGAAGATCGAGTAAAGAAAACAACAAAAAATGCCCGACCAATTGGTCGGGCATTTTTTTTAGTGCGCTGGGCGGGACTTGAACCCGCATGAGGTTATCCCTCACTAGGCCCTCAACCTAGCGCGTCTGCCAATTCCGCCACCAGCGCAAACGCAGATGGTATTATAATCACCTTCTACACATTGTCAAGGAATTTTCTTCATCCACTCAAAAAGTATAATACTTGAACCAATTATTTTCAGGAGAATTTAAATGACGACTATAGTCCTCGATGCGATGGGAACAGACACGTATCCAGACACAGATGTACGCGGTGCAGTGATGGCTGCGCAGGAATACGACCTTGACCTGATCTTGGTCGGCGACGAAAAACGGATTCGCCCTTTGCTCGAATCTCTTTCCCAAAAAGACCTGTCCATCCGCATTGTCCACGCTCCAGAGATGCTCACGATGGACGATAAAGGCGATGACCTCGTCCGCATGGCGCGGCATAAGGATGCGCAAAACTCAATGGCAA
>JABGQJ010000140.1 GCA_018648945.1 Victivallales bacterium | reverse complement strand
CCCCGGTATTGGGGCAGAAGTTGAGGTGCGCAGTCGCGCCGGAGGCGAACTCGCACTCCATGAAGATATTGGCCACGGTCGGGCCCAGTTCGGGGTACTCGCGGTAGGTGAAACGGATGCGCTCGTAGTCGGAGCCAGCCAGGAACTTGACCGTGTCGATGCCGTGGATGGCGGTGGTGGAGAAATCCGCGTCCTTGCGCCCGATGCGGAAGAAGTCGTAGCGGATGTCCTGGATGTCTTCGGGGGTGAACTCGGCCAATCGCCTCTTCAGATCGACGATGAGTGGGCAGTAGCGGCGGTTGAAGGACACCTGGTTCGCCACGCCCGTCTTCTCGGCCGCAGCGATCATCCGGGAGCACTCGTCGCCATCCAGGCCGGGGGGCTTCTCCATGAGCAGAGGATAGCCCAGTTCCAGAATGGCGCACGACAGCTCGCAGGTGAGCTGCACGGGGGCCATCAGGCAGACGCCGTCCGGCTTCTCTGCCGCCAGCATCTCGCGGAAATCCGTGTAGGCGCGGGCAAAACCATGGGTTTGCCGGTAGGTCTCCGCCCGCGGTGCATCCACATCGCAGCAACCGGCCAGGACCACATCCGGATGCAGAGCCGCGTAGTCGCGATACGACGGGCCATGGGCGCGGTTCGAGAGCGAACCGCAGCCGACGATACAGAGAGTGAATGCCATGGGTGAAGCTTCCTCTGGAGTGCTTGGGGAGACCCTACTCTCACACCCTACGCGACCAGATGCGTGAACGCAACTCTGGGAACCGCGGCAGGCGCTATTCAGCAGGCGTTGGGGGGCCGAGCCAGTCGATGAAGAACTGCTTGACACGGGGGGCGCAGGTGCGGCCGCCGGAGTCGCCGTCCTCGATGACCATGGCGCAGGCGTATTTGGGATTGGTGAAGGGGCCGAAGGCGATGAACCAGGTGTTTTTTGTCTTGGGGCGGTCGCGGTGGGTGACTTCGGCAGAGCCGGTCTTGCCCGCGAGGTCGATGACCTCGTTCTTGGCATTGGCGCCGCTGCCTTGCTCCCCACTGACCACCTCGTGCATGCCCTGCTGAACGACCGTTAGGTTCTCGGGCTTGATCGGGAGGCGGGTCTCCACGACTGGGGCGGTATTGCGCCAGACGCCGCCATTCGCCTTCAGCACGGAACGAACCAGAAAAGGCCGGTAGACCCGCCCTCCATTGGCGATGGCGGCGGTATACATGGCCGCTTGCAGGGGGGTGAGCACGCTCAGGCCCTGGCCGATGCTGATGAAGGCGGTGTCCGCCAAACCCCATGGTTCCCGAGGGCCGCGTGCCCGCAGGGCGTATTCGCGGCTCGGGAGAAGGCCACGAGCAGCAGTGGGCAGGTCGATCGCGGGGCGCCGGCCGAAGCCGGCGGCAGCGAAGATGGGCTGGATGTTGCTGAGCTTGGCCTCAATTCCCGCATCCATGAAGTAGGGATTGCAGGAGAACTTGATCGCCTCGACCAGCGCGAGCTTCCCATGTCCCCAGCGCTTCGCGCACCCAATATTCAGTCGGTAGCGCCGATAGCGTCCCGTGCAGTTATGAGTGGTGGCTGGCGTGATGGCCCCGCATTCCAGAGCTGCCAGGGCGATCAGGGGCTTGACGATGGAGCCGGGCGCGTAGCTGCCATCCACGGCCCGGTTCAGCATGGGCATGTCGGCGCGCTTGTTCAGTTCGTCGTAGGTCTCGGTCGTCTGCTCGGTGAGCGCGAAGGTGGGTGATGAGGCCATGGCCAGAACCGCACCGGAGCGGATATCCACGACCACGAATGCCCCGCGCTTCCCCGCCAGGGAATGATTGGCGGCGACCTGTGCCTTGGGATCGAGGGTGAGCAGCAGGTCGCGCCCGTTGACGGGTTGACGCGACACCCCGATTTCCTCGTGGACGTAGCCGACGGGATCGACGCGGACCAGCCGGTGTCCGCCCTCTCCGGCCAAGATCTTGTCATACTGCAATTCCAGTCCCATTCGCCCGCGCATCTCGTAGCCGGTATAGGCTGCCTGGTATTGGTCCATCTCCTCGGTCTTCTTGGGGCGATACCGGCCCACCCAGCCGAGGGTCTGGGAGGCAAAGGCCGGCTGGAGGTAGCGCCGAACGGCCCTGGTCTCCACAGAGACACCCGGCACGGGCGGGGCCAGTTCCATGATTTTGGCCACCTCGGCGCGGGTCAGATCGGTATAGACCGTCAGGGGCACGGCGGGGGCCACGTGCAGATGGTGCTCGATCTTCTTCTCGCTGACCGGGGCAAGACGGCCCAGGAGACGAGCGAAATCCAGGGTTCGTTGGAGGATGTAGATAACCGTGTTGCGTCGCTTGCCTCGTTGGCGCATCTCGGACACGCGGAAGAGCAACTCGTAGCGGCAGTCGTTGTCCACCAGTACGGAACCGTCGCTGGCCAGCAAGCGCCCGCGCACGGCGTTGAGCCGGATCGGGCGAATGCTCTGGCGGGTGATCTCCTGGACATGCTTGGCGCCCTCGCGGACCTGCACGGACCAGAGCCGCAGGATCAGCAGCCCAAGCGGAGCAGCCACGAGTGCTGCGAGGACGTAGACTCTGAGCCCATAGGCCAGCTTTTCGGGTGCTTTCGCCATGGTGCGTTCAGTTCTTCCTCCGGTTCCGGGCCTTGGCGTACAAAGGCAGGCCCAGGCGCTTGCCTCCGGCATCCAGCAATGGGGCGAGACAGGGGACGAGTATCGTGCCGCCGATGGTGCTTTGGAGGATGATCCAGCCATTCCGCCAGAGGATGTCCCAACCCAGAGAGGAGCCGGGAAGGCGCACAAGGAGCACCAACAGCGCCCCGCTGATCCCACCCACCGCACTGCCCGGGAGGATCTGCGCGAGGGGATGGCGGCAATCGCCATGCCGCCGCCAGCTCTCGGCAACCACGGCGACGATAGGCACCAGAACCAGCTGCGTCGGGAAGGCGCGCGCATAAGCAAGATCCAACAGCGCTCCGGTCACGGCCAACACCGGAAATGCCCGCCGACCACCTTGCGCCACGGTCAGACAAAAGGCGAGCGACGCGAACACGGGCACGCAGAACCCGTAGTTGCCGAAGATCAGTTCCACGGCCACCCCAAGGAAGGAGGCGAGCAAGATCCAGACAGTCAATGCCATCGCGCGGTTTCCCCCCTATACGAGGTCCGAGCGGCGGCGCCACCACCACTCAACGCAGAACAGCGTCAGCAGAATGACCAGCCACCACCACCGGTTCCAGATAGGGTACTCGTCGGTGAACGTGACTTCCTTCGGTTGGTAGCGGATCTGGTCGAAGAGCTCGTGGCGGTTCGGCCACTCGACAAACGCCCCTCCCGTGTCCGCGCTCACGCCACTGAGATACTTGCGGTTGATCGGTTCGGATGTACGCTCGTTCTCCGGTTTCTCCGCGAGCACAGTGGCGGTGGCCTCCTGGTTGCCGTCGAGCGTGTTCAGGGTAATCTGGTACTGACCCGGGTCTTGCGGGGTGAAGAAGCACTTGTAGCCATCGGCGGATTTGGTCAGCCCCACGTCCGCGCCCAGGCTCCCCGCCATCATGGGGAAGACGAGCACCTTCCCTGCGGGAGTGGCGATCTTGCAGGTCACGCCTGCCTTGCCCTTGTCCTCGCCGGGGTCGTAGACTGCACCGATGGTCACCTTCTGGCGCAGCTCAGCCTGGCTGTGGCTGACCACGGCCTGCAGCATGGTGGTACTCTCCAAGTCCTTTTCGCTGGGTGCCAGCCAGTAGACCAGCTGGGTCACGAAGCGGCCGTACAGACTCTTGTCGGCCCCGCTCGCGCTGCCGCCCAACTGCCAACGCCAGAGGGAATCGCTCAGCACCATGGCCACCCGTCCCTGCCCATAGGGCCGGGTGACCAGGACCGGGGAACCGTCGGCAGTAACCAGCAGCTTGGAGGCGAAGGGACTGACTTTGACCGGCGACCAGAACGAGAGAATCGGCGGCAACTGGGAGGCGGAGGCCAATTCGGCCAGGGCCGGGTGGGTGCGCCCCTTGGCGCTGAGGTCGGCCGTGAAACGGCCCTCGCGCATCTGCGCCCCAGGCTCGGAGACGGCCGGCATCATCTCGGCCAGGAGGCTCGACGTGGCCAGGCCCTCGCTGCCGTAGCTGTGCTGGGCCCCATAGAACAGCAGCCCGCCGCCCTTGTTCACAAATCCCTGCAGGTTCTTGCAGTCCTCTTCGCTCAGGGCGCTGGCCCCCATGTCGCCAAGCACGACGACCCGGTATTGGGAGAGCGTCTCGGTGCTGAATTTGGGCACCTCGCCGCCGGCCTGCCCGGACATCTCGTCGAAGTTGATGAAGGCGCCGTTGCCGCCCTGGACGAAGGCGGAGAGCTGGTAGTTCTTCTCGGAAAGAAGAGCCCGCTTGAGGAACTTGAAGGCCCAGCGCGGGACCCCCTCCAGATAGAGTACGCGGTTCTTCGGGTCGTTGACCTCGATCAGGAACTCGCGCTTGTTATTGGCTGGCTCGCCATCTACGCCAGGCCCAATCTCGACTTCGTAGACCAGTTGCCCCACTTCGGTCGGCTCAATGCTGAAGCTCACCTGCTGGAACGCTTCCCCGACCGCGAAACTCACGATACTGGTGCGCAAGGGCCGTCCTCCCTGGCGCAAGTGGATCGGGAACTCGGCGGCGTCCTTGCCGCGGCGGCGAATCAGGACGTCCACGTTCGCCTTCCAGTTCACGACCATCATCTTGGGGTAGGATACGTCCGCGACGTACCAGTCCTCTTCGGGCTCGGGCGGAGGCTCGTAGGGAAGCTCAAGCTCGGGAATGTAGATCCGGGTGGCCAGAGCAGCGGGAGTCAGGCGCTCGCCAGACTGGTCCAGACCGTCACTGAGCAGGATGATGCCAGCCAGGTTGTCGGCTCGAAGTCGTTCCACGATGCGGTTGATCCCCGAGCCGATATGGCTGCGCGGGGCGTTGAAGATGAGTTCGTCGCCATCCCCCGCCGCTTCCTCGGTCTCCGCCCCGATCTGGAAATGCACCACCCGGTAGCGCTTGCAGAGGCGCTGCACCTTGCCATCCGCGAGGAAGCTCACCGCCCGTTCTTGCCGGGTGTGTTTCAGCTTGCCTGGGTTGTCCGCCATACTGGCGGAGATATCCACCGCGATGGCAAGCACCGGGTCTTCCCGCTCAACCCTCACCGTACGGCGCTTCGGCAAGAGCAGCAACCAGGAGAGAATCAGGACCGCAGCCACCCGCAGCAGCCAGAGGCCGACCCGCGCCCGCACACTCAGCGAGCACTGCTGGTAGGTCCGCCAGGAACCGTAGGCGACGCCCACGACGACCAGCCCGATCAGCCAGGGCGACACAACGGGATCGACCAGGATGGTGGCGGGGAACCGGATCATGCGCTGGCCCCCCTGCCGAGGAATTGGCGCAACGCCTCGGGCACGGCCTTGGCCCGGCTGCGCAGGTTGGCGAAGAGCTCCTCGGTCACAGCCAGGACAAAGGCCAGCAAGAGCAGGGCGGGCCAGAGCGGCCTCCCCTGGCGCAGATTGGCCAGATTCTGCTGATGCTGGTGCCAGTTCTCGGCGTGGTAGACGGTGGCTTGCCGAAGCGGCAGACCGGCCTCGTCCTTGGTCACGTAGGTCATGGCACTTTCCGCCTCGGGCACATTGATCGCCACCTGCCGTTCCTTGCCCTGCCGACGCAGCATGTAGAAGCCGGGTTCGGGGAAGCCGCTCAGAATCGCCGGGTTGTCCACTGCAGACCGGCTGACATGCACGGTACGAGTGTGCCCCGAGGGCCCTTTCAGTTCGAAGTCCAGCTCGGTGGCCTGTTCCGCCCATTCCACGGCCACAGGG
Organism: Victivallales bacterium; assembly: GCA_018648945.1. Next base: position 8,024 of record JABGQJ010000140.1, on the reverse strand, counting down.
GAGCCAACCACCCCGGTGAGCTGGGTGAGATTGCGGCGGGCCCCGCCCTTGATGAGTTCCTGCTGGCAGAGCACGAAGAACGGCGTCAGCGGCCATTCGGACCAATCCCGGTTGGCGCCGACCGACGTCACCCAGAAGCTGCCGCGCTCGTGCGGGACCTCCAAGACGAAGGCCCCGCCATCGGCGTAGTGGAAAACGGTGGCGGAATTGGCGGGCACATCGGTGAAGACCAGGCGCTGCCGGACCACCACGTTGGGGGGGGGCGGCATGATCGAGAGCAGCCGCTTCTCAAGCTCGGACGGGGTCTCCGAGTGCACGATTCCCAGGCCCTTCTCCTCGGGCAGCACGTCTTTCCGGACGCGCAGCCCGCGCAGCACGGGGAGGCGGGCTAGGCTGCCCTCCAGCATATGGTGCTGCCCGGGCATCAGGACCACGGTGCCGCCCTCGGCCACGAAGGCCAGCAGCTTCTCGGCCGCCGTCTCCCCCAGGGAGGGCGGATTGCAGATGTAGACCACACTGTAGGGGGTCAAGGGCGAGGAGATGAAGCTGGGCCAGTCCACCACCTTGGGCTGGAAGATGGAGGTGGCCTTGCCACGCGGTTGGATGGCACGGGCCAGGAAGAAGGTGTCGCGGCGCCCGGTATCGCCCCGGGCGCTGCCGTCCACGAGCAGAACCGGAATGCCCGCCATGCGCGGCAGCGAGAAGCGGTACACGTCATCGAGCGGGAAGCCGTCGCTCTCAAGCTCCAGTTGCCCTGCCACGTACGGCTCCTGCCCCTGGGCCTGCCCAGCCAGCTCGAACTGGGTGGTCTTCTCCGGCTGCAGCCGGAACGCCTCGCGGGACTGCTCGGCGCCACTGACCACGAGTTTGAGGGTGTTGGGGCCGCTGAATTCCAGCGAGGACCGGACGGTCGTCCGGACCTGGAAATGGCCGTCGCCGAGGATTGCGGGCGGCATGAAGCCGGCTTTGACAATGCCCGCGTTGGCAGCCACGGTCGGGGTGACGTGGTTCAGGAAGAGGAGAATGCCCTGTTTCTCCAGCCTGGGGCCAAGGTTCTCGATCTCGGTTTCCCGCCATCCCGAGCGCTGGAAGTCGCTGAACACATGGATCTCGACGCCGACCAGCCGGTTCGACTCCTCCAGGTGGGCGACGACGTCGCTCAGGGATTCGGCCAGATCGGCGGGACCGTAGCCGGGCTCGACCTCACCCAGAGTGCGGGCGATCGCTTGGTGGTCGGAGTTGGGCGGAAAGACCACTCTGGGGAGCGGAGCCCCGGGACAGACCACGGCAACGCGGTCGCCTTCGTTGAGGGAGCCAACCAGCTTCAGCGCCCATTCCCTGCCTTGCTCGAAGCAACTCCTCTCCCCGTCCTTCAGCTGCATGCTGGCACTGCTGTCCAAAAGGATGACGACGGTACGTTTGCCCTCCGGAGTGAAGGTGGTGAAGCGGACGATGGGGCGGGAGAACGCCGCCGCCAGCAGCAGCACGATGAGCATCCGCATCAGCAGCGTCAGGAGATTGGTGAGATTGCGCGAGCGACGGGTGGAGGCGATGGCTTCCCGCAGGAAGCGGATGGTGCTGAAGGGGACAGGCTGGGGCCGCCGACGGTGCAGCAGGTGCAAGGCCAGCGGCACGGCCGCGACCGCGCTTGCCAGCATGAACCATGGTGCCATGAACGGCATTGCCTTCAGTACTCCGTAGATTGCTCGCCGGACGCGGCCTGGCTACCGGCCAGCCCGCTTGCGGCGGATCATATGTTCTTGGACAAAGGCGCCCACGGGACGATCCGTAGGCGCAAGTACGTACTCGATGTCGAGCCCGGCGCAGATGCGCTGGCAGCCCTGCAGGAAGTCGGCGAAGGCCTCCTGATAGGCCGAACGGACTTCGCGCGGGTTGGTGATCAGCGTCTCCCCGGTCTCCAGATCCTGGAAATTGCCCACGTCCCGGAAGGGGAACTCGATCTCCGCCTTGTCGAGCACATGGTAGACCACCACATCGTGCTTGCGGCGGCGGAAGTGGGCGAGGGCGTTGCGGACCCGCTCCAAGTCGTCGAAGAGGTCGCTGAAAATGATGACCAAGGCGCGGCGGCGGACCTTCTCGGCCAGCCGGTGCAAGGTCATGGCCACATCGGTGTCATTCGCCGGCTCGTGGTCGCAGAGGGTGTTGCAGAGGACGCGCAGGTGCTCCAAGCCGGACTTGGCAGGAAGGTTGGCCCGCGTCTCGGAGTCGAAAATAGTCACCCCCACACTGTCCTGTTGATGCACGGTCAGGTACGCCAGAGCCCCGGCCAATCGGCAGGCGTGGTGGTATTTCGAGTCGCCCTCGTGGGTGTAGGACATGGAGCTGGAACCATCCACCAGCAGGTAGACGCGGAGATTGCACTCCTCCTCGTACTGGCGAATGTAGAGGCGCTCGTTCTTGGCGTAGACACGCCAGTCCAGATGCCGTAGGTCGTCCCCCGGCACATACTGCCGGTAGTCTGCAAATTCGACGCTGAAACCCTTCAGAGGGCTACGGTGGGCCCCGGCCAACGTACCTTCCACCGTGAAACGCGAGCCAAGCGTCAGGCTATTCATCCGCGCGATCTCGCGGGAGTTCAGCAGTCTGTTGATACCGTCATTCATCTGGGCCGAAGGCAGCGCTCCGCACTCGTTACCGGCTAGCGAAATTGCTCGCTACGATGACATTCAGCGTGGCAAAAGCAAACCCCGGCGGCGATTTGCCCCGGCCAGAACAGAACGCCCGCCGAACAGAGTCGGCGGGCGCGCAGGAACTAGGGAGTCCGGAAGAGCTACCAGGAGACGGACTTGTTGCTGCCGCGTTTCCCGATCACTTCCTCCTTCTGCCAGAGTCGAAGCCCCGTGCCGATGCCAGTCACCTTGAGCTGGAAGTAGTACTCCACCTGGGTCTTGCGGCGTTCGTACCGGACATCTCTTTGGATGATCTTGCCGCTGATGCTCAGCTCGGGCGCCACCAGCTGGCCCTTCTCGGCGATCGTCCCTTGGTTGAACTCATCGGAGTTCCGCTTCTCCCGAACCTTGTAGACCATCTTGTCGACGCCGTCACCGGCCGCGATGGCACTGGTCATGACAACCTGGCCACTGTTCATCAGCGATTCCTCGATCTTGGCCATGAGCTGGTCCGTGTCGATGCGCTGCATGGTGTCGTTGATGATCTTGCCAGTGGTCATGACACAGGCACCGCCATTGGGCTTCTTCAGGCGTCCGGAGCCGAGGAGGCTCTGGACGAGGATGTCCGCGGTCTTCTGGAAATCGCGGTAGTCCAGGGCCATCACGGCATGGGCGTTGTCGTTTTGCATGTCAATGTTCTTCGGGATGCTCTCGCAGCCGGAGAACAGCAGGGCCAGGGCCAGGGCCCCGGAGGGAACAAGGATTCGGGAGCGCATGGCTAGTTCCTCTTGGCTTCGTGGATGTACAGACGGAAATCGGTCGCTTGCGGATTGGGGGCCGTCACCTTCAGGGCATACTCAGTCTGGCGAGTGACCGAGACGTTCCGCCAATTCGAAGTCAGAGATTCCTGGACCACGCCCTTCGCGTCGAACCAATCGACTCGGACCTGCAAGCGCAGCGTACGACGACGGAGATTCTGCAAGGTGGCCTGGATCTGGGTGAAGCCCGCATCGTTCTGTTGGGTCAGGAAGCGCGAGACAAACAGCGCGCGCCTGAGCTCGGGACCGACAGTGACCCGGGGGTCGGGAGGGGATAGCACGCTGCGGCAGCCGGCCAGCAACCCGCTCAAGGCCACACAGCCCAGCAGCAGGAGACGAGAGGTTTTCATGGGGGAATCCTCGCTAGTTGAAGGGAACAAGTTGAACCGCAGCCGGCGCGCCCGCCTGCGGAATCCGCACACATACTAGGGCATTGACGCACGGAGGCAGCACGATATTCAGCGACCCGGCCCCCGGACACTGCACCACCAGCTGGCGGTCGGTCGGCATGGTGGTCGCCGCCACCTGCACCTCCTTGGGCAAGCCCGACCAGGTCCGCTGATCCGCCGCCGTGGAGATTGCGGCATAACCGGCGGCAAGAATCGCAGCCAGTTCGCCCAACTCCTCCTGCGCCACGTATTGCATGGCGGCCTTGGCCACGGCCGAAGCCACCGCCCGAGTCACGACCAAGGGCAGATCCTTCCTGAATTCGGTTGCCACCACCGCATCCATGCTGGCCAGGGGGATGGTCCGGGTCGCCACTCCGTTCGACACGATATCCAGGTAGGGAAAGGCCGCATTCCGGGGGGCCAGTTTCGGCAGGGCGATGCCCGTGTAGAGGACCTTTTCCGTGACCAGGAACAGCGGCAGGTCCAGCCGCACCTCCCGGCGTTCGGGAATCACCCCGTTCTCAAAAAAGACGTAAACGCGGCCGAGGACCTGCCGACCGGCGTGAGCCGCCGCGAAGTCCGCCGCGACGACCGGGTTGCCGGGCAGCATCCCATGGGCCTCCTTGAGGATGTCCAACGCCTTGTTGTGATCCTGGCGGAGCAGGAAGTAGAGCCCGGCTGCGTAGGTAGCGAAGGGGTTGACGAAATCCGGGTAGGCCTGGAACTGATCGAGATTGGAGTACTGCCCGGCGAGGATACTCTTGGCTTCGGGGCTACCGACCGTCCGCTCGGTTCCCCCGCCCGCCCCCGCCTGACTGCCCTCCTGTTGGGCCACCTCGCGCTTGGTCCGGCCAATCTCCTCGGCGAAGCGCTCCTTGGCTCGGACCTGCCGCTGCAGCGCCCGGTTGAATTCCACCCGCGCGTTCTTGTGGTCCCCCAGCGCCGCGAAGTTCAGGGCCTTGTAGGTATTGACCATGATGCGGTCGTATTGCTCGCCGGAATAGGGTCGCAGGGAATCGTTGCTGAGCACGGTTGCGACCGCCTTCCCCCCCGCAATGCCCGCATTCTCGAGGTCGTAGTGCTTGAAGGCCCGTTCGCAACGGTCGAAGCCGGCATTGCTGCCTGGGTAGTCTCCCAGCATCCGACTCAGGTTCGCTTCCTGGAGCTGCCACAGGAGCGCGCGGTGGGGCTGGCTCGGGCAGACCGCTTGGGTCGCCATATCCCTGGCCCTCTGGTAGTTGCCGGCGGCGAATGCCGCGTCGAAGCGAGGCAGGCGCATGCGGTCCGCCGCACAACCCGTCGCCAACAAGGCAACCAGCAGAACGACCATCAACGGCGGCACACGGCGCAGCATATCCAGACCTTTTCCCAGATGACGAGGCGAGCAACCCCACATGGCCCCCGCTGCCGAATGACTATAGCACGGCGGGGAGGCAAGCAAAAGGACGAATCGGGGGAGCAGGCTATTCATCGCGACGATGCCGAAGAGGGCGCGCGTTGATCAGCGGCAGAACGTGGCACCAGTGCTGTGCCGGGAGCGATTCCGGCCGGTGTCACTGCTTCGAACCCCGTTCTGGTACAGCCGCCAAGGTGGCCAGGATGGTGGGCCCAGCAGGGCTCGAACCTGCGACCGGACGATTATGAGTCGTCTGCTCTAACCGACTGAGCTATGGGCCCCCACTCGGAGTCGGCCCAGAAGATAGGCGCGGAGCCCCTGAATACAAGACCTCCACCCGGTCTTGACCCCGTGCGGGCCATCTTGACAACCGGGCTGGTCACGCCCATAGTAAGCACCGTTTAGCGACCCCTCTGGCTGTCACCTTTCTGCTAGGTTCTCTGCGCGCTTGCGGAATCCCGTCTGATGTACTGGTATTACAAGTATCCCTTGCTGATTGCTCTCGTGGCCCTGCTTGGCGGGGTCGGCTACATTGTGTGGCAGAGCAGCAAGACCCTCCGGGCTGGGGAACCGGAGCCCGAGCCAGTGGTCACCCCGGCCGACAAACCGGGGGTCACGCCTTCCGCAGACCCCGACACATCCGCGGGCGGGGCACTGCCCGGACCGGTCGCCCCACTCCCGAATGTGAGGGACGACGGTCCCGTCGTCGCCTCGACGGACCTGCCTCCCTTAGTCGCCAAACTGCTCGCCGCGGCCCGCAGTCGGATCAACGACGGCAAGCTGGAGAGTGGCCGCAACATCGCGCTCCGGGCCCTGCACGCGGAGGGGGTGGCAGAATTCAGCCCCAGTTGGTACGAGGCCGCCGAGATCATCAGCAAGGCGAATACGCTGTTCATGAACTCCGCCGCTCCCTGTAGCGAAAAGGTGGGCTACACGATTCGCGACGGCGACAATCTGACCGTGATCGCCAACCGCCTGGGCACCACAGTCAAGGCGTTGCAGCGACTGAACCCCGAGATGCTGGGCGGCACCAGTAGCCGCATCTACCCAGGCAAGACCCTCTCTGCGCTCAAGGCCGACTGGTCCATCCGCGTGTCCAAAAGCCAGTTCGCGCTCCAGCTCCTGAACGGGGACCGGCTCTTCAAGCTCTACCGCATCGCGGTGGGGCGGCAGAACCGGACGCCAGTGGGCGCCTTCCGAGTGGTCAACAAAGTCGACCGGCCGGACTGGACCCATCCCTCTGGCGACGTCATCCCCTACGGCGACAAGGCCAACGTGCTCGGCACCCACTGGTTGGCAATCATGCCGACGGGAGAAACGGATCCGAACCTTCGCGGCTTTGGCATCCACGGCACGTGGGAGCCCGAGAGCATTGGTACCGCTGCGAGCTTGGGTTGCGTCCGCATGCGCAACGCCGAAGTCGCCGAACTGTATGACTTCATCCCCTTGCCCCGGGACGGCCGCGGGACCAAGGTAACCATCGAGAACTGACCCCCATGTCCACCACTGTTCTTGACTTCGAAGAACCCATCGTCGAGCTTGAGCGCAAGGTCCAGGAGCTCCTCGAGTTCAGCGCCTTGCGCGACGTCGATGTAAGCCAGGGCGTTGAGTTGCTCAACGAGCGGATCGAGGAGACCCGAAAGCGGATCTTCGCGGACCTGACCCCATGGCAGCGCGTCCAGCTTGCCCGCCATCCCGAGCGGCCACACCCCATTGAGTACGTGGAACGGCTGTGCACCGATTTCCTCGAGCTGAAGGGAGACCGCCGCTATGCCGATGACCGCGCCATTTTCGGCGGCTTCGCACGGCTTGGCGAGCGCCGGATCATGCTCGTCGGCACCCGCAAGGGGCGCAATCTGAAGCAGAACGTGGATGTGAATTTCGGCAGCGCCCATCCCGAAGGCTACCGCAAGGCCCTGCGCCTGATGCAGCTAGCGAGCCGCGCCGGCTGCCCCATCGTCTGCCTGATCGACACCCCCGGTGCCTACCCCGGCATCGCCGCCGAGGAACGCCACATCGGCGAGGCAATCGCAGTGAACCTGCTGGAAATGTTCCGCCTGGACGTGCCGGTGGTCGTGGTGGTCACGGGCGAGGGCGGCAGCGGCGGCGCTCTGGGGATCGGCGTGGGGAATCGCGTCCTGATCATGGAGAACGCCTACTACTCGGTGATCACCCCCGAGGGGTGTGCCGCGATTCTCTGGCGCGACGGCGCGGCCGCCCCCAAGGCAGCAGCAGCCTTGCGCCTGACCAGCACGGATCTGCTCGACCTTGGGGTCGTCGATGCCGTAATCCCAGAGCCTGTCTCGGGCGCCCATCGCGATTTGGACGGGGCAGCTGAGGCCCTCGGCCAAGTGATCGCGGCGGCTTTGGACGAACTGGCCACGAAATCCCCGGAACAGCTCCGGGCAGAGCGTTACGAGAAGTTCCGTGCCATGGGAGTCTACGGGGCCTAGGTCAGCGCCCCGTCCGCAGCTGCATATGAACTCCTTGCCACGCCGCATTGTTCCCGCCTCGGTGGACCACGCCGAGGCGATAGCCGAACTGCTCCTGCCGTATGTGCCGCAGGGCATCGTGCTACCTCGGTCTCCGGAGGAGGTCCGCCGACTGCATGCCGACTTCCTGGTTGCCCTCGACGGCGCGACTGTGGTGGGAGCGGTGGCGTTGCGTGATTACGGAGCAGGCCTTCAGGAGGTCCGCTCCCTGGTGGTGTGCCCATCGTACGCTGGCCATGGCCTGGGTTCCCGCCTAGTGATTGCTGCAACCATCGCGGCGGCGGCGCACGAGGCAGACC